>NZ_JBSFJW010000006.1:414025-459565 GCF_053598255.1 Streptomyces sp. NPDC001157 | reverse complement strand
CGGAGGTGCCCTTCGTCAGGCGGCCCGCGATGAACTGCGCGCCGTCCGCGAGGCGGTCCTGCGCGGGGAATCGTTCCGGGGTGGCGGTGCCCGGGGGCTGCAGAGCCCGCGCAGCGCGTCCGGTCACCGGCGTGCCGTGGCAGCGGAAGGCGCGGCCCGCCTATGCGGCTCGGGCGAGTTCGGCGCGGCCGAACAGCAGCGCGTAGCCGGAGGGGAGCTGGCGCAGGATGCGGGTGATGAGATCGGGGCCGGCGTAGGCCGCGACGGCGGAGAAGACGGATCCGGTGTCCCAGCGGGTGGTGGCGAGGGAAGCGCCGGTGCGGGCGGCGAGGTCCTTGACGAAGGCCCAGCCGGTCAGTGGCCGGGTGTCGGGGATCTGTGCGGTGAGGATGCGTGCGGCTTCCACGGGGAGGCGGGCGGCGAGTTCGACGCGCTCGTCGCCGGTCAGCTGGCGTCCCAGCCCGGCGAGGACGAGGCGGACGGCTTCCTCGGCCTTCTCGCGGGTGGGGTAGGCGCCGTCATAGCGGACCTTCTCCAGCATGTGTTCGTACGCTCTTCCATTGGGCTGCTGGAGCGGTGCGCTGTGCTCGGACATCACTGCGGTGGTTGCCTTTCTGTCACCGGGGTCGTGGTGACCGGTGTGCGGTCACCGGTGGGTGGGTGGTCAGGTGGCTGACAGCGGCCGAAGAGCAGGTCGTAGCCCGCGGCCGCTGCCTTCCTCGGCTCACGGGGTACGGAGGACAGGCCCCGGGGGGAGATCAGGTACCTGTCCTCCGCCGTTGTTCAGCCGCCGTTGTTCAGCCCTCGGCCGACGGATCAGCCGGAGATCTCCTTGCGGCCGGATCCGACGCCGATGGTGATCTTGCGCGGCTTGGCGCGCTCGGCGATCGGGATGCGCAGGGTGAGCACGCCTGCGTCGTAGTCGGCCTGGATGTGCTCGGTGTCCAGCGTGTCGGCCAGCACGATCTGGCGTGAGAAGACGCCGAGCGGCCGTTCCGACAGCTCCATCTGTACGTCGTCGGCCTTCGTCACGGGCCGGCGCTCGGCCTTGACGGTCAGCATGTTCCGTTCGACGTCGATGTCGATCGCGTCCGCGCTGACGCCGGGGAGGTCGAAGGCCACCACGTACTCGTCACCCTCGCGGTACGCGTCCATCGGCATCGGGGACGGCCGCGACCAGGTGCCCGGGCCCATCAGCTGCTGGGCCAGCCGGTCGAGCTCACGGAAGGGGTCAGTGCGCATCAACATCGGAAAACACCTCCAGGAAGGTTCAGGCAGTGGCTGCCAATGCGCCTCGCTGAATCCGTTGTAGCATGTCGTCCATTGGATGACAAACGTGGTGTCGTCCAAAGGATGACTCACACCGAGGAGGTGTTCATGACCCAGGCTGACCAGCCGGTATCGTCCAGCAGCGGCGCGCCGGGCCCGGTGTCCTTCCTCGCCGCCGCGGCAGCTCTGCACGCCATGGACGACGCCCTGCAGGCCGCCCGGCACGAGGACCGCGGCACAGCAGACACCCACGAGGTCGCCCCGGAGACGGCCCTGGCCTCCCTTCTCCTGCTGCGGCAGGTACGCGAGCAGCTCGCCGAATGGGAAACCGGCCTGATCGAAACCGCTCGCGAGGCGGGTGCCAGCTGGGCCGAACTCGCCCACCCCCTCGGCGTCTCCAGCCGCCAGGCCGCAGAACGCCGTTACCTGCGGGGCCGGCCCGGCCCAGCAGGAACCACCGGTGAACAACGCGTCCAAGCCACCCGCGAGCGCCGCGCCGCCGAACGCACCACCGCCGCCTGGGCCCGGGCAAACGCAGCCGACCTGCGCCGCATCGCCGGCCAGATCAGCGCCCTCACCGACCTGCCCACCGCGGCCCGCAACCCGCTCAGCCAACTTCACGCGGCCCTCGCCCACGACGACCCCGCCGTCCTCATAGACCCCCTCAACGCCACCCGCCCCCACCTCACCCCCGACCACCCCGACCTCGCGGCCCAGCTCGATGCCCTCACGAACTCCGCCACGAACCCGGCAGCCCCTCAGCGTTCGAAGCGGTAGTCGGCGACCTCGACTGGGCTGTAACGCTGATCAAGGCTCTGGCCTGCACCAACAGTGCGGGGCGGCGACGCAGGGGCGGTCGTCGCCGCTGCCGCGCCGACCGGGAAGGCCGCCAAAGGCCTGGAGGGGACCTGCGGGCAGACGGCGATGACCGCGCTCGCCCAAGTGCCCTCGATGCGGGGGTCCGTTCCGGCGACGGCCGTGGCATCGCTGCGCAGCGGAGCCGCGCAGGCCATGTCTCGAAGTCGGGTGTGGGCTTGTGGCAAGATCGCGGGATGCTGCGACTCACCGATTTCATCATCGACTGCCCGGACACGATGAAGCTGGCGGCTTTCTACTCCGAGGTGACGGGCCGTCCGATCAAGGAAGGCAGCTCCGAGGAGTGGGCCGGTATCCAGTTCGGCGAGATCGAGCTGGCATTCATCCGGGTGGACGACTACCGCGCTCCGCAGTGGCCCGACACCGAGCACCCCAAGCAGTTCCACCTCGACTTCGAAGTGGACGAGATCGAGTCCGAGCAGCGCCGCGTCCTCGATCTCGGCGCGACGCTGAGGCAGGACTTCATCGGCCCCGAGGGCTACGGCTGGCAGATCTACACCGACCCGATCGGCCACCCCTTCTGCCTGTGCCGCAACAAGGGCGTCACCTGGACCGACCAGGGCCCGGTCTGGCCCAAGCGCGACTGAGCGGTGCACATCGCCCGGCGCCAGACCGGCGATGTCGTTCAACTCCGGGCTGCGCGGTGGCGAGCAGGGCCGCCGCGCTCGCCTCCTGCCAGCTCCAGGGCTCCGCCCACGGAAGCACTCCGCCCGCTGCCGGGTGCAGCGGGTCAGATCCCGCCGAGCCGGCAGTTCGTGCAACTCACGAAGCTGATCGACAACTCCTCGCCGCCCGGCCCGGACAGACCTTGATCGGCAACAAGAACTACTTCATCCGCGACTTCGAGTACCAGCCGGCCGAGCACGAGCACGGCATCCGACTGCCGCGGCCGACCGCGCAAGGGCGAACCGAAGCGGCCGCCCGGATCGTCTAGTTGGACGGTGCCAGGGTGCGCAGGACGTCGAACTCGTTGCCTTCGGGGTCGGCCATGACCACCCAGCTCCGGCCAGGGGCCTGGCCCACGTCCGCCTTGGTGGCGCCAAGGCCGACCAGCCTGGCTACCTCGTCGTCGGTACTGCCGTCGATCGGGCTGACGTCCAGGTGGAGCCGGTTCTTCATGGTCTTGCCCTCGGGCACTCGGACAAAGAGCAGCGTGGGCGGCATCTGGCGGGCCCGGACCTCCTCGACGGTCGGCTCCCAGGAACCGATCTCGACCTTGTCCTCGCTCCGGTCGATCACCTTGAAGCCCAGGACCGCGCACCAGAAGGCCGCGAGCCGCTCCGGATCGTGGCAGTCGACAACCAACTCGGTGAACCTACTGGTCATTACTCCCCCAGCGTGTGCGGACGGAGGGCCCAGCCTATGGGCCGCGCCGCCCCTCCCGTCCGGAATCACCACGACCACGAACCCTTGGAATCGATCATCTGGCCAACCAGCAGCCGACTTCACCCGAGCCGCTCAGTTCCTGCTGAGCGTCCGTGTCACGCCGGCCACCACCGCGGTCGTCAGAACCCAGCCGATCGCGATCAGCGCGTACGCCAGGCCCTGCACACCGCCCTGCGCCCAGTGCCAGTGGTCGCGCTGACCGAGGCCGCCGATCGGGACCAGCAGGTCGAAGGTGTAGACGACCGGGTAGAACGGAGTGCCCTCGCCCTTCGTGTTCGGCACGGGCCTGTGCGCCGAGAACACGAGCGAGCCGACGAGGGTGAGCAGCGCCAGCCAGATCCCGGCCATCCAAGGGCGGTAGCCGTATCCGACCGTGGAGTCGAGGAGCCAGCCCCAGGCTCTGCCCGCCGGGCTCAGCGTCGCCCGTCGGCGCCGCTCCCGTACGAGCAGCACCCGCCGAGCCTCGTCCTCGTGCCCGCATCTGCGGTAGTGGGAGGCGAGTTGCTCGTACGGCTGCGGGACGTACACGGGCTGGTGGCGCAGCCACGCCAGCCGGTTCTCGACGTCCTCGCGCCGGGTGGGCGCCGTGTCGCCCAGCCAGCCGTACGTCAGCCCGTCCAGGCCCAGCGTCTTCGGCCAGGTCGACGGGTGGTCCTGGATGCGGTCCGCGTGCGCGGTGCGCAGGTTCACGCCGCCCGCGGGCCTGTATCTGAACCGCAGGTCGAGCGCACCGGCCTGCATCCCCACGCACATCAACGACGTGCCGGAGCCGAGCAGTTCGGCATCGTCGAAGGTCAGCAGGTCCTCTATCCGTACGCTGCGCAGCCGCACCCTGCCGTCGGCCTTGAACCCCCGTGACAGCCGCACGGTCGACGCCTTGAGCATGTCCCCGTGGAAGGCGAACGCGTCCGGCGCGCCCACCGTGATCCGCGCCCCGCGCATCCACAGCCCGCCGGGCAACTCGGCCCCGGGGAAGCTGACTTCGCCCTCGGCGACGAACCCGTCCTCGCAGAACACACCACCCCGGATCACCAGGCCGCCGGCATCCACCGCCAGCCGCCCGGGCGCGATGAGCCGTGCCCCGTCGAGTCGCAGCGCTCCCGCGATGTCCGCGTGCACGAGTTCGAGAGCGTTGCCCCCGTCCCCGCCGATGGTCGAGCGGCGCAGGTCAAGTCGCCCGCCGAACTGTGCGGTTGGCGCCCGGAAGCCGGGCAGCGTGCAGTCGACGAGACTCACCCCGAGCGTAGTCGCCCCCTCCAGGCTGACGGCCTCGTCGAACCGGCACTCCTCGAACCGCACGGACCGCCTGATCTCGGCGCCGTCCAGCAGCAAGGCCCCGGTGACGCGGGCATCGCGCAGTAGGTACGGCCGGCCTCCCGCGGCCTCGTCGAGGATCTCCTGCCTGACGTCTTCCGCGTCGACCGGTCGGCTTGCGGTGTTCATGACCGCAGCATTCCACACCTCTCCGCAGCCGCTGGCGGCGCTGAGATCAGGAACAGCAGCGCATGGACAGACGGCCCGAGGCCGGCGGTGTGCTCACCGCCGGCTCGGTGTGCGGCCGTGCACGGTGCTGGATTCTTACCGGGTGCCCTTCGAGGCGTACTTCTCGATGGCGGCGATGTCGGACTTGTCGACGATGGCCGGCCCGGTGAGGACGGGCTCCTGTCCGCGCCGCCGCTGAAGTCGCCGTTGAATTGGTGGAGCCACACGGTGTCCGTGGCCAAGTGGCCATGGTGGTACGGCTGTTGGTCGATGGTGCACTGGAGGATGCCGTTCTTGATGACGGCCACGCCCCAGCCCCAGGGGTCGAGTCCGGTCGGCTTTCGCGTCAAGGTGCCCCGGCCGACTCGTGGCGACGTCAAGTACCCGTCGTCACAAGCGTGTTGATCTCGTGACCGTCCGCCGTCCCCTGTGACGCTTCAGGTCCATGATCCGCTGGAGGAGGTGACCCGCAAGGAGGGTCACAGGGCCCGCCCTCTTGGGGGAGGCATGCGGGCCCCGGCGTGCAGGGGCAGGCGTGCTTCTCCCGGTGACAGGTCTGCACCTGCACGCTTCTCCGGCCGCAGGGCAGGTCGCACCGCCCTCGTCTGCGTGGTCAGTCGAGGGCGTTCCAGAACGCGCAGTGGTGGCGGGTCTGTGTCGTGCGGGTGGGAACGATGTGGTCCGGGGCCAGGGACAGCACCGTCCGCCGGGGCCAGCGCGGCGACGACGGGCCGTTGGGGTCGGCGGTGCCGGCGAAGCGGGTCCAGTAGTCGATCATGGTGTCGGCCAGCCGGTGCTGTGCCGCGGTCAGTTCGCGGGGGCGGCCGCCGAGGTCGAACAGGTAGGGAAGTTCGCTCGCGTGCGGTGCGCCGAGCGGGAAGGGCGGCGTGCCCGGGGTGAGCGGCGGAGCGTGCTCGTCGGCGAACTCGTAGCGCCAGACGGGCACTTGGGCGGCGAGCAGACCGTCGGTGCGCGCCGTCGGACAGGCGAAGTCGGCGTCGCCGATGACCGCGCCGAACACCGGGCCCCCGTCGGTGCGGTGCACCGGGTACTCGCGGACGATCGCCTTCGCCTGCCCCGGGGCGGGGAAGAAGGTGGCCGCGATGTCTGGCCAGGTGTCGGGGGTGACGGGGTTACCGGCCTGGACGATGCCGGCGGCCCAGCCGTTGCCCTCGTCGTGGTTGTTGCCGATGAGCACGGGGACATGGTGGAGGCGGCCGGCGGTGATCGCCGCCGCGGGGTCGTAGGGCAGCAACGGGGTTGCGTAGGCGGGCTGTTGATCGGTGCCCTGGGCCGCGAGGAGACGGGAGACGTGCACGCGCCGCAGGCAGGCCAACGCGTCATGGGCGGAGCCGCAGCCGACCTTCGCAGCGAGGTCCGCGCCCGCGGCGCGCGCCGTGGACAGCGGCACGGAGGACGGCGCGAACGGCCGGTCGGGGCGACCGGTGCACGGGCCGCTCTCGATGATCGCCCGGTCGAAGAGCCCCGCGGCGGCGGGTGAGGCGAGCTGGGCGCAGACGCTGTAGCCGCCCGCCGACTCGCCGGCCAGCGTCACATTGTGTGCGTCGCCACCGAAGGCGCCGATCTCGGCGCGCACCCAGCGCAGCGCCGCCTGCTGGTCGGCCAGGCCGAAGGTGCCGGAGCCGGGCAGCCCACGGTGCGCGAGGAAGCCGAGGGCCCCGAGGCGGTAGTTGACGGTGACGACCACGACGTCGCCGCGGGTCGCCATGCGGTGGGCGTCGTACGAGCTGCCCGCTCCGGTGGTGAAGCCGCCGCCGTGCAGCCATACGATCACCGGCCGGGGGTGCGCCGGTGCCGCACCGTCGGGTGTCGTGACGTTCAGGTGGAGGCAGTCCTCGTCGGTGCTGCCCCCGGGCACCTCGCCGGCCGGTTGCGGGCAGGCGCTCGCGGGCCCGGTCGCGTCCCGTACCCCGCTCCAAGGGGCCGCACGGTGGGGCGGCGCCCAACGCAGCCTGCCGACCGGGGGTGCCGCGTAGGGGATGCCCTCGAAGGTGCGGTAGCCGTCGTGCGCGACGCCCCGCACCGGGCCGTCGTGGGTGCGTACGGCCGTCGCGGTCGCGGGCTGGGGCGGTGGTGCCGCGGATCCGGCCGTCGCCAGTACGGCGGCCAGGGCGCAGCCCAGGGTGGTCAGGACGCGGTGCGTGCTCATGGTCTCCCCGTTCGTCTCTTCGTCGCCGGGTCAGCTGCCGCCCATGCCGCCCTGTGCGGCGATCATGGTCATCGGCAGGGTTCGTACGGCTTTCTCCAGGCCGGGCGCGAGGGCGGCGAGCGACCTCGTGCAGGCGTCGATACGGGCCTGGAAGGCCCGCTGGTCCTGCCGTGACACGATCGAGCGGAGGCCGCCCGCCGCGGCCAGCGCCAGCAGTGCGGCGTCGGCGGCGGGGAGCTCCCGTACGGGACCGTCCCCCTGCAGCGCCGCGGACACGCGGGCGCGCAGTACGGCGGGCACGGCGGGGTCCGTCACGGTCGACCGCCGGGTGCCGAAGCGGGTGCGGGGCGCCTTCACGGTGAGCAGTCCCGCCGCGGCGAGCCGGTCCTCCACCTCCCTCAGGGTCCGCCTGCGGTGGCGGCGCACGAGGTGCTTCCAGCCGTGCCGGGCGGAGGCGTCCCGCAGAACGCCGTCCAGGACGGGGTCGCCGGTCGGTTCCGTACCGGACACGGTGACCGTGCCGCCGTCCTCCCTCAGCCGGCCGCGCAGCGCGAGGTCGATCAGGGCGGCGGCCCGGACCAGCAGCTCCGTACGGGAACGGTCGTACGGGCCGTCGGCCCGGTCGCCGTGGGCGAGCAGATACATGAGGCAGGCCAGGTCGTCGTTCACCCTTCGACGCTAGGGCCCGGTGTCCCGGCCACGGATCGGCCACGGGAACGGACCGGCACTGGGAACAGGGGAGGACAGCCTCCCGGTCTCCTCCTTGAGGAGGAGACGGCGCCGTCAGCGGCGGCGTGGCTCCACGAGGCCGTGGTCGTAGGCGGCCACGACGGCCTGGACGCGGTCGCGCAGGCCCAGTTTGCGCAGCACCGCGGTGACGTGGTTCTTGACGGTGGCCTCCGAAAGACGCAGCCGCTCGGCGATCTCCGCGTTCGACAGCGCCTGCCCGATCAGGGTGAGGACCTCCCGTTCGCGGGGGGAGAGGCCTTGCAGGGAGGGTGGCGGCGCTGGGTCGGGCACGGTACGCAGGAACCGGTCCAGGACGCGGCCCAGCACGGCGGGCGCGAGCAGCGCGTCGCCGCGCGCGGTGAGGCGGATCGCGTCGACCAGTTCGGCCGGGCGGATGTCCTTGAGCAGGAACCCGCTAGCCCCGGCCCGCAGCGCGGCGACCACGTGCGCGTCCACGTCCCAGGTGGTCAGCACGAGCACCCGCGCCCGGCTGCCCGACTCCGCGATCTGCCGGGTCGCCTCGATGCCGTCCAGGACGGGCATGCGTACGTCCATCAGCACCACGTCGGGCACCAGTTCCCGCGTCAGCCGCACCGCCTCCCGGCCGTCGGACGCCTCACCGACCACCTCCAAGTCGTCCCGAGCGTCGATGATCATGCGGAACCCGGTACGGACCAGGGCCTGGTCGTCGGCCACCACCACCCGCAGCATCATGACGCACCCTCCACCGGCAGCCGCGCCGCCACCTCGAAGCCGCCTCCGGCCAGCGGACCGGCGCGCAGACTGCCGCCCACGAGCCGCGCCCGCTCCTTCATCCCCACCAGACCGCGTCCCGCTCCCTGCGAACGGCCTTGTGCAGTACGGCCGTTGTCGACCACGGTGACCTCCAGGCTCTCCCCTTCGGCCGTTACGCGCACGCTGACCTCGTCGGCGCCGCCCGCGTGGCGCAGCGTGTTGGTCAGGGCCTCCTGGACGATCCGGTAGGCGGCCAGGTCCACCGCGGCCGGCAGCCCGTCCGTGGCGCCCTCGCGGCGCACGTGCACGGTCATCCCGGTCGCGCGCACGGTGTCGGCCAGCTCGTCCAGGCGCGCGAGCGAGGGTCCCGGCTCCCGCTGCTCCCGGTTCTCGCCCTCCGCCTCCTCGGGCCCGAACGCCCTTAGCAGCAGGCGCAGTTCACCCAGCGCCGAACGGGCGCTCGTCTCGATGGCCCGCAGTGCCTGCCGGGCCTGTTCGGGTCGCTGGGCGAACACATCATCGGCGGCGCCCGCCTGAATCACCATCACCGACAGGGTGTGCGCCACGACGTCATGCACCTCGCGCGCGATCCGCGCCCGCTCCTCTACCACGGCCCGGCGCATCTCCGCCCGCGCTCGTGACTGCTGCGCCCTGCGCCACTGTCCCGCGGTCCACGCCAGGACCACCGCCAGCAGATAGACCGCCACTCCCGCCGGGCCGCCCGCCGTGAACGCCAGCGGCGCCGGCAGGCACATCGCCGCGAGCGCCCGCACCGACACGCTCCGCGGCCTGGTGGCCGACAGCACGCACAGCGTGACCTGCGCCGCCAGCAGTGCCCCCGTCAAGGACACCGCGGGCAGCAGCGCCCACACGGCTAGCCCTGCCGCCGCATTCACGGCCAGTACGGCGACCGGGGCGCGCGCCTGCCACCTCAGGGCGCAGACCAGCGCAAGGACCAGAGCCATGGCCACGGCTGGACGCCGGCCGCGATCCGCGCCCGCGACGAGCACCGACGTACCGAGAACACCGAGCACCAGACCGGCCGACCCCCACCACAGGGCCCGCGCCGCCCGGGCTGACAACCCGCCTTCTGCTTCCCGGCCGAACGCGTCGTCCGGCGGCTGTCTGCTGCTGCGGTCCACGCCCCGACCCTATCGAGCAGCGAGTCCCTCACGGTCGCCCTGCCGCCGCGAGGGTGTCGTGGTGCTGGTGGTCACTGCCCCGGCGCGAGGATGTAGGTGTTGAGGCTGCCCACCGTGCTGAGCGGGCTCGGGGAGCCGAGGTCGTAGCGGTCCACGGCGAGGTAGTTGGGCTTCTTGCGGGCGGCGGGTGTGCAGAAGTTCTGCGCACGGTTGAGGAGCTTGCCGTTGTCGGTCTGTGCCGTGGAGCCGATCGTGTAGTCGCGGAAGTGGTTCATCACGAACAGCGGGTGGAAGGCGGACGAGTCCGTGGTGAGGGGGCGCGTGTCCCAGCGGCTGTAGCAGGACCAGTCCGAGGCGCCGATCCCGCCGCCCATGGACCAGTAGTTCTCCACGGCCCACTCGCGCTCGTACATCACCCCGAAGGTGTCGCGGGTGCTCTGGCCGCTTCCGGTGTCGCTCGCCCGGGTCCGGTCGCTGAAGATCAGCAGCTGCTTGCCGCGGGCGGCCAGTTCGGCCATGGTCGGCCAGCCCTTGGCGGCCACGCCCTCCTGGTCCGGCCGGTACAGCACGTCGGAGAGGCCGCTCACGGAGGCGAGGGAGGACTTCAGGACGTCGGAGGAGGCGTAGTCCTCCAGGAAGACGGTGGCGAACTGGCCGGGGTTGGCCTTCAGGAAGTCGACGATGCGTTGCAGGTCGGCGGCGAGCGGGACAGGGTTGCTGACGCCGTCGCAGCTGTTGTGGCACAGCACGGCCTGTCCGGAGACGGTGTAGTCGTCGAGCATGAAGCCGCGTACGCCGTCGGCCAGTTGACGGCTGATGCCGTAGTTCTGGTTGGGGAACCAGCTGACGGGGAACGTGGCGAAGTTGCCGTCGACACCGTTGGCGAAGGCGTTGTGCGCGGTCAGGAAGGTGACCTGGTCCAGGGTGCGGGTGTCGGCGGAGGGCATCGCCGCGGTGGCGTAGCCGACCGGGGTGAGGTACCAGCGGGCGAGGTCCCCCGAGGAACCGAGCTGTACGGCCGCGGCGTCGGAGGCGGAGCCGGTGAGGTACTGCGAGGTGCCGGGGGCGGTGATGGCGTACGCGCTGTCGGCGCCGGAGGTGATCGTCCATGTCGTGCCGTCCGTGCCGCAGGAAGCGGTGACGGCGGAGGTACCGCTGCGGCCGAGACATTTGCCGGACTCGTCGGCGTTCTGCAGCTGGTAGCCGCCGCTGACCGCGACCGGGGTCCACTGCTGGTGGTCCTCGTTGCCCTTGGGATTGTGCGCGGCGACGGTGCCGCCGGCGTCGGCGGCGTTGCGGCCGGTGGTGAAGTTCTGCAGGTAGACCGAGGAGGTGGGGACCGCCGCCGAAGCCGTGCCGGGAAGCAGGGCGGGTGTGGACAGGGCGAGGGCCGCGGAACAGCACAGGACGCGCAGGGGGCGCAGGCGCACGGGGTATTCCCTTCACTCCGGCATGGGCATGCCGATGATGACCGAGGCATGACATACCGGGTGACACGTGTGGTGTGCCAGATGGTGTGGGCGAATTGCTGCTGGCATGCAGGCTTTTGACAGGCTGGACCTCAGCTCGTCGCCTGCGATGTCTTACAGTGAATCTCACCTGACCTGGCACTTTAGGGACCTGCGAGGACACGCCAACCATGCCGACCGAAACGTTTGAGTTCCAAGTAGAGGCCCGTCAGCTGCTCCAGCTGATGATCCACTCGGTCTACTCGAACAAGGACGTCTTCCTGCGGGAACTCGTCTCCAACGCCTCCGACGCGCTCGACAAGCTGCGGCTTGCCGCGCTGCGGGAGGAAAGCCTCGACGTCGACACCTCCGACCTGCACATCGAGATCGAAGTCGATCCGGACGCCCGTACGCTCACCGTGCGGGACAACGGCATCGGGATGTCGTACGACGAGGTCGGCAACCTCATCGGCACCATCGCCAACTCCGGCACGGCCGCCTTCCTCAAGGAGCTGAAGGAGGCCCAGGACGCCGCCGGGGCCGAGGGGCTCATCGGACAGTTCGGCGTCGGCTTCTACTCCGGTTTCATGGTGGCCGACGAGATGACCCTGGTGACCCGGCGCGCCGGGGAGGCCGGCGGCACCCGCTGGTCCTCACGCGGCGAGGGCACCTACACCCTGGAGAGCGTCGACGACGCACCGCAGGGAACCGCCGTCACCCTCCACCTCAAGCCGGCCGACTCCGAGAACCAGCTGCACGACTACACCTCCACCTGGAAGATCAAGGAGATCGTCAAGCGGTACTCCGACTTCATCACCTGGCCGATCCGGCTGGTCCCGCAGCCGGGCGGCGACGGCGAGGACACGCCCGAGCCCGAGACGCTGAACTCGATGAAGGCCCTGTGGGCCCGCTCGCGCGACGAGGTCTCCGACGACGAGTACCACGAGCTGTACAAGCACGTCAGCCACGACTGGCGCGACCCCCTGGAGACCATCCGCCTGCAGGCCGAGGGCACCTTCGAGTACCAGGCCCTGCTCTTCCTGCCCGCGCACGCCCCGCACGACCTGTTCACGCGGGACTTCCGGCGCGGCCTCCAGCTCTACGTCAAGCGCGTGCTGATCATGGACGACTGCGAGGCGCTGCTGCCGCCGTACCTCCGCTTCGTCAAGGGCGTCGTCGACGCGCAGGACCTCTCGCTCAACGTCTCCCGCGAGATCCTCCAGCAGGACCGGCACATCCGGATGATCCAGCGCCGGCTGACCAAGAAGGTCCTGTCGTCGGTCAAGGAGATGAAGGCCAAGAACCCCGACAACTACGCCACGTTCTGGCGGGAGTTCGGCGCCGTACTGAAGGAGGGGCTGTTCGGCGATCCCGACAACCGCGACGCCCTGCTCGCCGTCGCGTCCTTCGCCAGCACGCACGCCGAGGACGAGGCGACCACCCTCCAGCAGTACGTGGAGCGGATGAAGGACGGCCAGAACGACATCTACTACATGACCGGCGAGTCCCGGCAGAGCCTCGAGAACTCCCCGCACATGGAGGCGTTCCGGGCGCGCGGCGTCGAGGTCCTGCTGCTCACCGACCCTGTCGACGAGGTGTGGGTCGACGCCGTGGGCGAGTTCGAGGGCAAGACGCTGCGGTCCGTCGCGAAGGGCGAGATCGACCTCGACGTCGAGGGCGACGAACAGGCCGAGGCCGAGCGGGAGAAGCAGACCGAGGCCTACGCCGGTCTGCTGGGCTGGCTGAAGGAGCAGCTCGCCGAGGAGGTGAAGGACGTCCGCCTGTCGACGCGCCTGACCGTCTCCCCGGCCTGTGTCGTCTCCGACGCCCACGACCTGACTCCGGCGCTGGAGAACATGTACCGGGCCATGGGCCAGGAGGTCCCGACCACCAAGCGGATCCTTGAGCTCAACCCCGCACATCCGCTCGTCGAGGGCCTGAACCAGGCGTACCAGGAGCGCGAGGACCGCGCCGAACTCGTGGAGACGGCCGAGCTGTTGCACGGTCTGGCCGTCCTCGCGGAGGGTGGCCAGCCCAAGGAGCCCGCGCGCTTCGTGAAGCTGGTCGCGGAGCGGCTGGAGCGCGGCCTGCGCTGACGGAAGCAGCACCTCTTGCGGAGGCACTCGGCACGGCCGGTCCGTGCCGAGTGCCTGCCCCACCACCGGCGCAACCCCGTATGGAGAGAAGCCGACTGGGCGTTCAACGAATGGTGACAGGCCGTCAGGCCACCGCACCTCACGTCCAAGGAGATCCCGCTCCCATGAACCTGGTGGAATCGCTGCGAACCCACCGCCTGTTGGCGATCGTCCGCGGCAAGGAGCCCGCCGCGGCCCTGCGCACCGTAGCCACCCTCGCCGAGGACGGCATCGCCGTCGTCGAGGTCTCGCTGACCACCAGAGACGCCCTGACGGTGATCAGGCAGGCGCGCGCCGAGCTGGGCTCCGACGCCCTGGTCGGCGCCGGGACCGTGCGCTCGGCCGAGGACGCCACCCGTGCCGTGGACGCCGGTGCGTCCTACCTCGTGACCCCGGCGCTGGTGGACGGGCTGGACTCCTGCGGCGTACCCGTGCTGATGGGAGCACTGACGCCGAGCGAGATCGAACTCGCCCTCGCCCGGGGCGCCTGCGCGATCAAGCTCTTCCCCGCCTCACTCGGCGGACCCGATTACCTGTCCGCACTGCGAGGGCCTTTCCCCGAGGTCCCGTTCGTACCCGTCGGGGGAGTCGATGCGACTGCCGCACGCGACTACCTGGCACGGGGTGCGACGGCCGTCGGCGTCGGCTCGCCACTGATCGGGGACGCCGCCGACGGCGGTGACCTCGGTCAACTCCGCAGCCGGGCGGCGGCGTTCCGCGCCGCGGTCACCGGGGAGACCCAATGACCACACCGCCCGGCCAGGCAGCCCCCGAGGTGGTCACCTTCGGCGAGACGATGGCCGCCCTGCGGGCCCACGGCCCGCTGCGGCTGGGCGGAGACCTCGGACTGTCCGTCGCGGGAGCCGAGTCCAACGTCGCCATCGGCCTCGCCCGGCTCGGACACCGGGTGCGCTGGGCCGGCCGCGTCGGCGCGGACGAACTCGGCGCCCTGGTGCTGCGCACCCTGCGCGCCGAGGGAGTCGACACCGGCCACGCCGTCACCGACGACAGCGGCCGCCCGACGGGACTCCTGCTGACCGAACCCCGACTGGGCACGCTGACCCGCGTCAGCTATTACCGCGCGGGATCCGCCGGTTCGGCGATCTCGCCGGCCGACGTCCTCCCCGCGCTGGACCCCGGGACCCGGATCCTGCACCTGACCGGCATCACCCCGGCACTCGGCCCGACCGCGGCCGAAGCCGCCCTGGCTGCCGCCACGACCGCCCGCGAGGCGGGCACCACTGTCTGCCTCGACGTCAACTACCGCTCCCGGCTGTGGACCGCCGACCGCGCCCGGACGATCCTCGGACCGATACTGGCCCACACCGACCTGCTGATCGCCTCCGAGGACGAGCTGCCGCTGGTGCTGGAACAGCCCGCCGCCCCCGAACCCGAGGGCGTGCACGGCCTCCTGGCCGCGGGCGTCGGGGAAGTCGTCATCAAACGTGGCGCACGGGGAGCGACCAGTTTCACCACCGACGGCACCACCGACCGTGCGGCACGGAAGGTGGACGCGGTCGATCTGGTCGGTGCGGGTGACGCGTTCGTGGCGGGATACCTGTCGGGACTCCTCCAGGGCGCCGACATCCCGGCCCGCCTGCAGCGAGCCGTCACCACCGCGGCGTTCGCCGTCGGCACCCGGGGCGACTGGGAGGGGCTGCCGACACCGGAGGAACTCTCCTTGCTCGACGAACCCGACGGCACCACTGTCCGCTGACCCGGTTCGGTTCCGCAGCGGCGCGGTCGGAACCTCAGCCAGGGGACTTGGCGAGCTTTGCGGTCGTGCGGAGCGTGTGTCAGCTCTGGCAGCCGCAGCCGGACGCCGCCTTGGCCTCGGCGACGGTGAGCCTGGGATCCGAGGAGGCCTCCGCCGACGTGCAGCAGGCGCTGACGCCGCAGCACGCCTCATCCGATGCGGCCTGGACGGTGGCGGCCTCGTCGGCATGGGACGGCTTGATGGCGCGGATGATCGCGGAGTGCATGCCGTCGGCGACCGGGTGTGTCGGGGTGATCTCGACGGCGGTGAATCCTGCGGCTTCGAGGCCGGCGCGGTACTCCGCGAACGACAGGGCGCCTGCGACGCAGCCCACGTAGTCGCCGCGCTCGGCCCGCTGTTCGGCGGTGAGGCTGTCGTCGGCGACGACATCGGAGACGCCGATCCGGCCGCCGGGCCTGAGGACGCGGAAGGTCTCGGCGAACACCGCGGGCTTGTCCACGGACAGGTTGATCACGCAGTTGGAGATCACCACGTCGATGGTGCGCGCGGGCAGCGGGATGGCCTCGATGGTGCCCTTGAGGAACTCCACGTTCGTCGCCCCCGCGTTCGCCGCGTTGGCGAGAGCCAGGGCGAGCATCTCGTCGGTCATGTCCAGCCCGTACGCCTTGCCGGTGGGCCCCACGCGGCGGGCGGAGAGCAGGACGTCGATGCCGCCGCCTGAGCCGAGATCGAGGACGCGTTCGCCTTCGCGGAGTTCGGCGACGGCGGTGGGGTTGCCGCAGCCGAGGGAGGCGGCGACGGCCTCGGCGGGCAGTGCGTCGCGTTCGTCGGCGGCGTACAGGGTGGAGCCGAAGTTCTCGTCGACCTCGACCGGCTGGGGCCCGCAACAGGCGGTGCCGCCCTCGGTGACCTTGACGGCCGCAGCCGCGTACCGCCGGCGGACGGTCTCGCGCAGGTCGGTGCTCTGCTCGCTCATGTCCCACTCCCAGATGACGGGCCACAGCATGGCCCGGAACGGCCTGTATTGACGTTCTTCGATTCAACCTTGCGCCTTGAATCGAAGAATGTCAACATAGATGCATGTCGAAGCAAGAGCTTGAGGTGATCGACCAGGACGCCGCCTGCTGCCCGGGCCTGTCCGCCGCGCCGCTGGACGATGATCAGGCGGCCGAGCTGGCGAAGGTGTTCAAGGCCCTGGGCGACCCGGTGCGGCTGCGCCTGATGTCGATGATCGCGTCACGCGGAGCGGGCGGGGAGGTCTGCGTGTGCGAGCTGACCCCGGCCTTCGACCTGTCCCAGCCGACGATCTCCCACCACCTCAAGCTGCTGCGCCAGGCCGGGCTCATCGACTGCGAGCGCCGCGGGACCTGGGTGTACTACTGGGTGCTGCCCGGCGTCCTGGACAAGCTCGCCGCCTTCCTGGCCACCACGCAGCCCGCCGGAGTCACCGCGTGAACGCCCCGCTCGGCCGCCGTGTCGCCGCAGAGGCGATCGGCACCGGAGCGCTGGTGGCGGTGGTGGTCGGCTCCGGCATCCAGGCCACCGCACTCTCCCGTGACGTCGGCGTACAGCTCCTCGCCAACTCCCTCGCCACCGTCTTCGGCCTGGGCGTGCTCATCCTGCTGCTGGGGCCGGTCTCCGGCGCGCACTTCAACCCGGCCGTCAGCCTGGCCGTCTGGTTCACCGGCCGCCGTGACCTGGACGGCTTCCCCCTGCGGGACCTCGCCGCGTACGTGCCGGCCCAGACCGTGGGTGCGATCGGTGGAGCGATCCTGGCCGACGCGATGTTCGCCGAGCCGCTGGTGAAGTTCTCCACCCACGACCGGGCCGCCGGCCACCTGTGGCTCGGCGAGGTCGTGGCCACGGCCGGCCTGATCCTGCTGATCCTCGGCCTGGGCCGGACCGGTCGCACCGCACTTGCTCCGCCGGCGGTGGCCTCCTACATCGGGGCCGCCTACTGGTTCACCTCCTCCACGTCCTTCGCGAACCCCGCGGTGACCATCGGACGCGCCTTCAGCGACACCTTCGCCGGTATCGCGCCCGCCTCCGTCGCCCCGTTCGTCGCCGCCCAGCTGCTGGGCGCCGCGCTCGGGCTCGCTGTCGTGGCCGCGGTCTACGCCCCGAAGACGGCCCCCGCACGACGCGAGATCGGCGTCCCGAGCAGCGAACCCGAGCCCGCCTCCTCCTGACCACACTCCTGAGAGAGACACCCGCCATGAGCACCACCAGCCCGCGCCCGTCGGTCCTGTTCGTCTGCGTCCACAACGCCGGCCGCTCCCAGATGGGTGCCGCCTTCCTCACGCACCTCGCCGGCGACAGGGTCGAGGTCCGCTCGGCCGGCTCCGCACCCGCGGACTCCGTCAACCCGGCGGTCGTGGACGCGATGAAGGAGGTCGGCATCGACATCTCCGCCGAGACGCCGAAGGTTCTCACCACGGAGGCGGTGCAGTCCTCCGACGTGGTGATCACCATGGGGTGCGGCGACGCCTGCCCCGTCTTCCCCGGCAAGCGATACCTGGACTGGCAGCTCGACGACCCGGCCGGCCAGGGCGTCGAGGCCGTCCGGCCGATCCGTGACGCCGTCGAACAGCGGGTCCGCGGCCTGCTCGGCGAGCTGGGGATTCCGGTCTCCGGGTGATTGCCGCGCGGCACGGTCAGGTGCGACCGGCCAGGTGGCGTTCGGCGGCCGTCGGAACGCCGGGTCCACTGGTCTGATCGAGCCCGGCGGACAGGGCGCTGCACTGCCGAATGAGAAGTCGCACCCAGCAGTCCTGCGAACGCACCCGGCCTGTCGCGCCCGGCTCCTCGGCGAGGACGGCAGTGTGCACCGGCGCGGCACCAGCGCGGGCGACGGTGTGATCCGGGCCGTGGGCTTGTTGTGGTCGGCGATCCGCTCGAGCATGAGGCGGGCGGCGTTGTCGCCGATGCACGGTCGGCACGGTCGACGCCGGACGGAGAGATCGGACCGAACGAGACGAAGGTCGCGTTGTCGTAGCCGCCCACCGAGATGTCTCCCGGCATGGAGATGCCGGCGTCAACGAAGGCCCCCAGCACGCCCATCGCGACATTGTCCGCTCCGGCGAGGACGGCGTGTGCCGGCGAGAACGCGCCATCAGTTCCCGGGCACCCTCAAGGCCGCCCTGCTGGGTGGAGCCGGTCGAGACGACATCGATCTCCTCGCCGCAACCGGCGTGCCTCGGCGGTCTGTTGGGCGGGAAGGGTCGGCGTGACTCGCGGGGTGAGCGGGTCGTCCTCGGCGAGCTGCCGCAAGCGTCCGAGCTTGGCGTGTTCCCGGGCGTACAGTTCCAGTCTCCGCAGAGGACTCCACAACGCAGAGGACTCCACAACGGGGAGGAGGCCCTGGAAGCGTTGCGTCAAAAAAGCAAAGGCAAGGAGAGACCTCTCCTTGCCACTCTCAACTTATAGCGCACTGGGGGGCTTGCCGCAAGGCCCCGGTCGCGGTGCAGAATCGTCGGCCGGTGGCACAACCTGCGGAAATGGGGGGCACTCAGGGATGAGCACGGAGTACGTGCTGGACCTTCAAGAGGTCGACGAGACGAGGGGCGCGGTTGTCGGCGGCAAGGGCGCCCACTTGGGTGCGCTGTTGCGGATCGAAGGCGTCCGCGTACCGGCCGGGTTCTGCGTGACGACCGACGCGTTCCGCCGGATCATCGTGGAGGCACCGTCGATCGACGACCGGCTGGATGAGCTCTCACGCACCGACCCGGACGACCGGGAGGCGATCCGCACGCTCAGCGCGCAGATCCGCCGGACCATCGAAGAGATCGCCGTCCCGGCCGATCTCGCGGCGGAGATCACCCGCGCGCTCGGCCGGCTCGGCGAGCAGGCCGCCTACGCCGTGCGGTCCAGCGCGACGGCGGAAGACCTGCCGACGGCCTCGTTCGCGGGCCAGCAGGACACCTACCTGAACGTCGTGGGGCCGACGGCGATCCTGCAGCACGTCAGCCGGTGCTGGGCCTCGCTGTTCACCGAGCGGGCCGTGACCTACCGCCGGCGGAACGGCATCGACCACCGGACCGTCCACATGGCCGTGGTCGTGCAGCAGATGGTCTTCCCGGATGCGGCCGGCATCCTGTTCACGGCCGACCCGGTCACGGGCAACCGGAAGGTGGCCACCGTGGACGCCGGCTTCGGTCTCGGCGAGGCCCTGGTCTCCGGCCTGGTGAACCCGGACGTCTTCAAGGTGCGGGACGGCGAAGTCGTCGCCAAGACGATCGCCGCCAAACAGCGTGCAGTTCACGCCCTGCCGGCGGGCGGCACGCAGGAGGTGGCGATCGACTCGCAGCGGCAGGAACAGCCGGCGCTGACGGATGCGCAGGTCGTGCAACTCGTGAGCCTCGGGCGACGGATCGAGGCGCACTTCGGTCGCCCGCAGGACATCGAATGGTGCCTGGTCGACGACGGGTTCCGGATCGTTCAGAGCCGGCCGATCACCACGCTGTTCCCCGTCCCGGAGCGCTGCGACGAGGAGAACCACGTCTACCTCTCCGTCGGCCATCAGCAGATGATGACCGATCCCATGAAGCCCCTGGGGATCTCCGTGTGGCAGCTGACGGCCATGGCGCCGATGATCGAGGCCGGCGGGCGGCTGTTCGTCGATGCCACCCGGCGCCTGGCCTCGCCCGCGAGCCGCGCCGGCCTCCTGGAGCTGGTGGGCAGAGGTGATCCGCTGATCAGGGACGCCCTGGAAACCGTCCTGGAGCGCGGTGATTTCGTCCCGTCGCTGCCGGATGCGGGCCCCGTGGGGCCGCCGGCCGGTGGTGCGTCCACCCCGACCGAGGCCGATCCGGCGATCGTCGGCGAGCTGATCGAGCGCAGCCGGGCGTCCGTCGCCGCCCTGGAGCGCGACATCCGTTCCAGGTCCGGACCGGCGCTGTTCGACTTCCTGCTGGAGGCCTTCGAGGAGCACAAGCGAGTCCTCAGCGATCCGCTGAACATGCAGGCGATCATGGCGGGGATGGAGGCCACGTGGTGGCTCAACGACAAGCTTGAGGAATGGCTGGGCGAGAAGAACGCAGCCGACACGCTCACGCTGTCCGCCCCCGACAACGTCACCTCGGAGATGGGACTGGAGCTGCTCGACGTCGCCGACGTGATCCGCCCGCATCCGGAGGTGGTGGCGTTCCTGCGGGGTGTCGAGGACGAGGGCTTCCTGGACGAGCTGGGGAAGCTCGCGGGCGGGGGTGAAGCGCGCGACGCCATCGAGGCCTACCTCGACCGGTACGGCATGCGCTGCGTCGGCGAGATCGACATCACGAGGCCGCGTTGGCGCGAACGCCCCAGCACACTCGTGCCCGTGATCCTCGACAACGTCAGGAACTTCGAACAGGGCGCTGCCGAGCGGCGCTTCGAGCAGGGGCGGCAGAAGGCGCGACAGAAGGAACGGGAGATTCTGTCACGCCTCCGGGCCCTGCCGGACGGGGACCGGAAAGCCGACGAGACGAAGCGGATGATCGACCAGGTCCGCACCTTCATCGGGTACCGGGAGTACCCGAAGTACGGCATCATCAGCCGCTACTTCATCTACAAGCAGGCCCTGCTGACGGAGGCCGAGCGGCTTGTGCAGGCAGGCGTGCTCCCCGACAAGGAGGACGTCTTCTACCTCACGTTCCAGGAACTCCACGACGTCGTGCGCTCGCACCAGGTGGATCACCAGCTCATCCAGCAGCGCAAGGAGGCGTTCCGGTCCTACCACGCGCTCACACCGCCCCGGGTGCTCACCTCGGACGGTGAGGCCGTCAACGGGGCCTACCGGCGCGACGACGCGCCGGCCGGTGCCCTGATCGGCCTGCCGGTTTCCGCCGGGACCGTCGAGGGAAGGGCCCGCGTCATCCTGGACATGGCACAGGCCGAGCTCGAAGCGGGCGACATCCTGGTCACGCCCTTCACGGACCCCAGCTGGTCACCGCTGTTCGTCGGCATCGCGGGCCTGGTCACGGAGGTGGGCGGTCTGATGACCCATGGCGCGGTGATCGCCCGCGAGTACGGCTTGCCGGCCGTCGTCGGCGTGGAGCAGGCCACCCGGCTGATCCGGGACGGGCAGCTGATCCGCGTGCACGGAACCGACGGGTACATCGAGATCCTGCCCTGACGCCCCCTCAGTCGATGTGAAGGATCCCGGAAGCGTTCGGGCCGCCCCGGATCCCGGTCGACGACCTGGATCCGGGGCTCGGCCCATTGCCACACGCTGATGCCCGGCGTGCGGGAGAACCGGATCGGCCCTCGGGTGCCGTCGACTGCGACGCGCGGCCAGGACTCGGCGAGGGTGAGCTCGCCGACGACGGGATGGTGGAGGTGCTTGAGGCCGGTGTAGTGCAGGCGCACGTTGTGTTGGGCCCAGGCGGTGCGGAAGTCCTCGCTGCGGGTGACGAGTTCGCCGATGAGATCGGTCAGGGCCTTGTCGTGCGGGTTGCGTCCCGCTTCGGTGCGCAGCAGGGCGACGGTGTTGTTCATCGACTCCTCCCGGTGGAGGCCGAAGAACCCGGGGGCGCGGCGATCGAGGAACTGGAACCGGGCGATGTGCACCGGAGGCTTGCGCCCACCGGCGAACAAGGGGGCGTACAGGGTCCCGGCGGTCCATCTCCCCCTGGGCGTCTTGATGTTCGGTCTGAGTGTGCTGGCGCCGGCCCGGCGCTGATGTGACGGAAAGCGAGGACCGCGGCGGCGCTACCCTGCCGTGTCATGCAGGAGACGCGCCTCGACACCGCTCGGATCAGGGCCGCCCGCCGGATGATCGACCCCGTTTTTCTCGACACTCCGCTGTACCGCTGCGAGGCACTGGGGTCCGCCCTCGGCTGCACGGTGAGCATCAAACTGGAAACGGCGAACCCGGTCCGCAGCTTCAAGGCCCGTGGCACCGAGGTGGTCGCCGGCCTGCTCGCCGGCAACGGTTCGCGCGCCGTGGTGTGCGCCAGCGCGGGCAACCTCGGCCAGGCCCTCGCCTGGTCCGGTCGCGGCCGCGGGCTCGACGTCACCGTCGTGGCCTCCCGCTTCGCGACCGCGGCCAAGCTCGATGGCATCCGCGCCCTGGGCGCCACGCTGGAACTGGTGGACGGCGACCACGAGTTGGCCCGCGAGCGGGCTGCGGCCATCGCGTGCCACGACGGCATCCGGTTGCTCGAGGACAGCCTGGATCTCGAGACCTGCGAGGGCGCGGCGACCATCGGCCTGGAACTGGTGGAGGCGATGCCCTCGTTCGACGCCGTCCTGATTGCTCTCGGCGGCGGAGCGCTGGCCACCGGTGTGGGGCATGTGGTGAAGGCCCTCGCGCCCGAAGCCGAGGTGATCTGCGTCCAGCCGCAGGGCGCACCGGCGATGACCCGTTCGTGGCGCAGCCGGTGCGTCGTCACCACCGACTCGGCCGACACCATCGCGGACGGCGTCGCCGGCCGCTACCCCATCCCGGCCGTCCTGGACGACCTCCTGCTGGTCGCCGACGACGCCGTACTGGTCGAGGAGGTGTCGATCATGGCTGGTATGCGGATGCTCTTCGACCACGCCGGGCTCGTCGTCGAACCGTCGGCGGCGCTCGGCATCGCGGCTCTCCTCGAAGACCGTGATCGCTTCGCGGGCCGACACGTGGTCACCATCGTGTGCGGCAGCAATGTCGACGTGGACGCCTATCACCGCTGGATCGGTGCGGCTCCCCGCCACGGGAGTTGACGTCTGCCGAGCCGTGGAGCCCGGCAGACGTGCCCTCTCACAACTCCGACCGCTAGCTGCGGCGTCCCGCAGGGTCGTGTGCGACCGAGTTCCGGCCATGTACGTCGGACGGTTCGGAACCGTTGGTTCCGGTGCCCGGCTCCGCCCGGTCCCCGTGCCCCGGCCACCACGCCGCGTGGCCGATGAGCGCGGTGAGGCTCGGAGTGAAGAACATCGCCATCACGAAGGCCGCGACCGCGATGCCGAAGGAGACCGCGAAACCCATCTCCGTGAGCAGCGCGTTGCCCGCCAGCATCATCGTGGCGAAGGTCGCCGCCAGGATGAAGCCCGCGGCGGCCACCGTCGGCCCGGCGTGCCGCAGCGCCATGCCGGCCGCCTCACGCGGGTCGCGACCCTCCCGGGCCTCCTCGCGCAGCCGGGCGATCATGAGGATGTTGTAGTCGGTGCCGATGGCGACCACGAAGAGATACATGATCACCGGGAGCATGAACATCAGACCGGAGTGCCCCTGCCCCTCCTGGAAGATCCACACGGTGGCGCCGAGGGTCGCGCCGAAGCCCAGACCCACGGAGGCGATCAGATACCAGGGGGCGACCACGCTGCGCAGCAGCAGCCCCAGGATGACCATGATCAGGGCGGCGGCTACGGGAAAGACCGTCCGGTAGTCGTGGTTGACCGCGGTGTTGATGTCCTTGTAGATCGAGGACATGCCGCCGACGAGGGCCTCGGTGCCGTCGGGGGCGTCGGCGTGTGCGATGTCACGCACCTTGCCCACGGCGTCGATCGCCTTGTCCGTCGAGGCCTCGTACTTCAGCGTGACGGTGAAGTCGGCGGTCGAGCCGTCCTTGCTCACCTGGGACATCCGGGCGCTCGCCACGCCGTCCACGGCCCCGAGCTTCGACGCGTAGGCGCTGAAGCCGGCCTTGTCGAGGGGCTTGCCGTCGGTGCTGGACAGATAGACGTCGGTGGGGGCGGCGGCGCCCGCCGAGTACGCCTTCTGCATCTCGTCCTGGACGACCATGGACTCCTTGGTCTTGGGCATAGAGCCCGACGCCAGGTCGAACGTGGCCTTGTAGCCGAACGTCCCGAGCGTCAGCGCGATCAGGACCAGGCCGGATGCCACCGCGGTGAGCGCCGGGCGGCGCTGCACACCCCGGCCGAGTGCGGCGAACCGGGCGTTGTCCGGCTCCCGCTGCCAGGACTTCGAGGGCCAGAAGACCTTCGGCCCGATGAGTGACACCACGGCCGGGATCAGGGTCAGGCCCGCGACCAGGGTGGCGGCGACCGCGATGGCGAGCGCCGGGCCCATCTGCTTGAGGAAGCCCAGCGTGGACAGCGCCAGCGCGAGGAAGGCGATGACGACCGCTCCGGCGGCCGAGGCGATGGCCTCGCCGACCCGGGCGACCGCGTTGACCATGGCCTGCTTGGGTTCGTCGCCGGCGCGCAGACGTTCCCGGTAGCGGAACATCAGGAACAGGAAGTAGTCCGTACCCACGCCGAACAGGACCACGATCAGGATCGACGAGATCGAGCTGTTGGCCTGCAGGTCGAACAGCTTGGTGGCGTACGCGATCAGCCCGTTGGCGATCGCCGACACCAGGCCGATCAGGACCAGGGGGAGTACGGCCAGGATCGGTGCCCGGAAGATGATCAGCAGGGTCACCAGAATGATCACGAAGGTGCCGATACCGATCAGGGCCTGACCGCGCTTGGACGAGTCCTGCTGGTCGAGGGCTTGTGCGGCGGAGCCGCCGAGCTTGACGTCGAGATGCGTGCCCTTGGCCAGCGCCTTGACGTCCTCGCGTAACACCTTTGCCGCGTCGGCCTGTTTGGGCTGGCCGGCGTTCTTGCTGTCCATCTGGACCAGGGTCAGGTCATACCTGCCGTCCTTGGACGGCTGGCCGGGGACGACCTTCTGCACCTGGTCGATGTGCTTCTTGCCCAGCTCGGTGGTGATCCGGGCGACATCCTGCTTGTCCTCGGCGGTCAGCCTGCCGCCGTCGGTGCGCTGGTACAGCGCGATCGCGGACGGGGTGAAGGCGCTGGGGAACGCCCTCTCCTGGAGATCCGCCGCTTTGATCGACTCGTAACTCTTCGGCAGAAAGCTGCTCTCGTCACTGTTCGAGGGCAGGCTCGGCGCGGTGGCGACGATCGCCACCGCCGCGATCAGCCATGCCACGATCGTCCAGACGGGATGTCGGACGACCGTGGTGCCAATACGTCGGAACATGCGGAAGGTCCTCCTGGATAGGAAGATCACCGCAGCCCGGGGAGCGGTCCCTGGCATCGGCGACCCCGACCGGCGCGCATCCAACGAGCCGGTCGAATGGTTGTCTTGGGCTCCTATGGTAGTGATCGGCGCACATCGGCCCCTCAAGGATCGGTGGTGGCGGGTCGGCCAATTCCCCACGCTTTTCGGCCCGTTGCCCGTCCGGCCTGCTCAACGCCGCGGCCGGGCCCAGGAGATGCCGAGCTCACGGCTTTGTGCCACACCCCGTCCAGCACTTCAGGCCGAAGCGGCACCGCCCTTCTGTACGGCCGCCACAAGGGTGTCGAGCTGCCCGCGGACTCGGGCGGCGGTGACATGGTCGAACTAGTCGGCTCTGGCGGTGGCGGCGGAAAGGATCTCCGCCGGGACGGACCAGGAAGGACGGTAGGACTCGCCTTCCTCAAGCCGGGATCGCCTCCGTCCGCGGCGGCGGCCGCGCTCACCTCACGGCCGCACCGAACCACTTGGGCAGTCGGCCGAGCAGATCCCGCTGATCGTCACCGACCCACGCCACATGACCGTCCGGCCGCAGCAGGACCGCGGGTACCTCCAGCTCCTCGCTGTGGTCGACGACGTGGTCGACCCGGTCCGCCCAGCCCGCCACCGAGAGCCGGCCGGTCCGGTCGAGCAGCAGCCCGCGGCCGCCGTGCATCAGCTCGTAGAGGCGCCCCCGCTTCAGTTGTACGTCCCGCAGGCGCCGGCCGAGGAGTTCGTGGCCCTCGCCGAAGTCGTAGTGGATCCCGATCGCGGTGATCTTCTCGATCAGGTACCGGTTCACCTCCTCGAAGTCCATCAGCTGCGACAGCAGCCGGCGCACGGCCTGCGGGCCGGGCTCCGTGGACATCAGCTCCATCTGCGCGCGGGTGTTGTCCAGCACGTCGGCGGCCACCGGGTGGCGTTCGGCGTGGTAGCTGTCCAGCAGCCCCTCCGGTGCCCAGCCGCCCACCTCGGCGGCAAGTTTCCAGCCGAGGTTGAACGCGTCCTGGATGCCGAGGTTGAGACCCTGGCCGCCGGTCGGCGGATGGATGTGCGCCGCGTCGCCCGCCAGCAGCACCCGGCCCACCCGGTAGCGCTCGGCCTGCCGGGTGGCGTCGCCGAAGCGGGACAGCCAGCGCGGTGAGTGCACCCCGAGGTCGGTGCCGGCGACCGCGCGCAGACGTTGCTTGAACTCCTCGAAGCTCGGCGCGACCGCACGGTCCGCGGCCAACCCCTCGGCGGGCACGACGACGCGGAACACTCCGTCCCCGAAGGGCCCGACGCCGAACCGCTTCTGGGTCCTGCGGACTTCGGCCGTCACGGCGGCCACCTCCTCCGGCGGCGCGGCCACCTCCATCTCACCCAGCAGTGTCTCGACCCTGCTGGGCTCGCCGGGGAAGCCGACGCCGAGCAGCTTCCGCACCGTGCTGCGGCCACCGTCGCAGCCGACGAGGTACCGCGAGCGCAGCCGGGTGCCGTCGGCCAGTTCAGCAGTCACCCCGTCCTCGTCCTGGCTCAGCCCGACCAGCTCGCAGCCGCGCCGGATCTCGGCGCCGAGCTCGATCGCGTGCTCCGCCAGCAGACGGTCGGTGGTGGGCTGGGGGATGCCGAGAAGGTAGGCATGCGCGGAGTCCAGCCTGCCGGACCAGGGCTTGTCGATGGCGGCGAAGCCGCCGACCCTGTCGTGGCGCCGTCCGTGCGCGAGGAACCGCTCCAGCAGACCGCGCTGGTCCATCACCTCGATACTGCGCACATGCAGACCGAGGGCGCGCACATACCGGGCCGGCTCCGTCTCCTTCTCCAGCACGACCACGTGTACGCGGTGCAGCCGCAACTCGCCCGCCAGCATCAAGCCGGTCGGGCCGCCCCCGGCAATGATCACGTCGATCATGAACCCCCCCTGTGTGCTTTCGATTCAGAGTGGCAGGTACAACGGCAGGCACATACTCACGCACTACGGAAGGGCACAAGCCCATGACAGGAACACGCCCCGTCCGCTGGGGTGTCCTCGCCACCGGTGGCATCGCCCACTCCTTCGCCGAGGATCTGCGCCTGATCCCCGACGACGCCGAACTCGTCGCCGTGGGCTCCCGTAGCGCCGACGCCGCCCACAGATTCGCCGACCGGCACGGCATAGCCCGCGCTCACGGCAGCTGGCAGGACCTGGCCGTGGATCCCGAGGTGGACGTCGTGTACGTCGCCACCCCGCACTCGGCCCATCGCGCGGCGGCCGCGCTCTGCCTGGAGGCCGGAAAGGCCGTGCTGTGCGAGAAGCCGCTCACCCTCAACCTCGCCCAGGCGCAGGACCTGGTGACGATCGCCCGCAAGCAGAACGTCTTCCTCATGGAGGCGATGTGGACGTACGTCAACCCCGCCGTGCTGCGCATGCGGGAGCTGATCGCCGACGGTGCGATCGGTGAAGTCCGCTCCGTCCACGCCGACTTCAGCATCGCCCTGCCCTACGACGCCACACACCGCCTGCACGACCCGGCCCAGGGCGGCGGCGCCGTGCTCGACCTCGGCGTCTACCCCGTCTCCTTCGCCCACCTGCTGCTGGGCGCCCCCGACGCCGTCTCGGCCTGGGCGCACCTGAACCCGCAAGGAGTCGACGACAACACCGGCATCCTGCTCGGTTACGGCAGCGGGGCCGTCGCGGTGCTCTCCTGCTCCCTGGGCACCCAGACGGCACAGCATGCCTCGGTCAACGGCACCCTCGGCCGCATAGAGTTCGCCCGCGACTTCTTCCACGCGGGCGGCTTCGCCCTGCACCGCCAGGGCCATGAGCCCGAGGAGATCCGCCTGCCGGACTCCCCGGGCAACGGCTACACCCACGAGGCACTGGAGGTCGCCCGCTGCCTGCGCGCCGGCCTCACCGAGTCGCCGTACGTCCCCCTGGACGGCACACTCGCGGTCATGGCGACCCTGGACGCCGTACGCGCGAGCATCGGAGTCCGCTACCCGGGCGAGTAAGTCACCTCACCAGGCGGTACTTCAAGTGGGTGGCGAGGGGCGTGTCGGCGTGTCGACCACGCGGACGGGTTCGGGCTTGCGCCGCACGGCGCCCAGACCCTCGGAGAGCCGCAGTGCGTCTTCGAGGAGGGCGGGCACGACGTGCAGTGGCAACTCGTCGATGAGTCCCGCTGCGAGGTACCGCTGCACGGTGCTCGCCCCGCCCGCGATGTCGACGCCCTCCTTGAGGGTTCTCCTCCCCGCCGGTCATGCCCCGTGGACGCGCAGTTCGCGCGGTCCACCCGCACCCGTCGCCCTGGCCCGCGCCGGGCAGATGAATACGGCGCTGCACGCTTCCGCAGCCGTTCACCTCGAAGGAGAGCTGGTTGTCCGCCATGTCCCCGTGCAGTCGTACGACCCCGCCGACGCAGATGATCAGGCCTGCCCCGCACCCCTCGTACCCTGATCCCGTGCCGACCTCCCGCCTCCACCGCGTCGCCGTCCTGGTCCTCGAAGGCGCGAAGCCACTCGATGTCGGCATTCCCGCGCAGGTGTTCACGACCCGCGCGAGCATGCCGTACGAGGTGCGGGTGTGCGGGGCGGCACCCGGGCTGGTGACCGGCGGCGACGGGCTGGCGTACCACGTCGCGGACGGGCTCGACGCGCTCGCCTGGGCCGACATCGTGTTCGTGCCGGGCTACCGGTTCCCCGACCGGGAGGACCCGCCGCCGGCCGTCGTCGACGCGCTCATCGCCGCCCATGAGCGGGGCGCGCGCCTCGCCGCCATCTCCACGGGTGCCTTCGCGCTCGCCGCCACCGGCCTGCTCGACGGCAAACGCGCCACGACGCACTGGCACTACACGCGGGCCCTCGCGGAGAAGCATCCGCTGGTCCAGGTCGACGAGAACGTCCTGTTCGTCGACGAGGGCAGCGTGCTCACCTCGGCCGGCGCCGCCTCCGGCATCGACCTGTGCCTGCACATCCTGCGCGGCGACCTCGGCGTGGCCGCCTCCAACCACGCGGCCCGGCGCCTGGTCGCGGCCCCCTACCGCAGCGGCGGCCAGGCGCAGTACGTGCCGCGCAGCGTGCCCGAGCCGCTCGGCGAGCGCTTCGCCGCCACCCGCGAGTGGGCCCTGCACCGGCTCGACGAACCCCTCAGCCTCGACACCCTCGCCGAGCACGCCGCGGTCTCACCGCGCACCTTCTCGCGGCGCTTCGTCGAGGACACCGGATACACGCCGATGCAGTGGGTCATGCGCGCCCGCATCGACCTGGCCCGTGAGTTGCTCGAACGCTCCGAGCGCAGCGTCGAGCAGATCGCCAATGACGTGGGCCTGGGCACCGGCGCCAATCTGCGCATGCACTTCCAGCGCATCCTCGGGACCACACCGAGCGAGTACCGGCGCACCTTCACCCGAGGCGAATAGCCCCCCGGTGGCTGGCGCGATCCTTTCGAACCATGGCGCTCACGCCACGGTCGGCCGCGGGCCGTGCACGCGAGGCTGGTGGTGAACCCAGACGAGCCGCAGAGACACCAAGGGGTATTCATGACTCGCGTCGCCATCAACGGATTCGGTCGCATCGGACGGAACGTCCTGCGCGCCCTGCTGGAACGCGACAGCACCATCGAGATCGTCGCCGTGAACGACCTCACCGAGCCTGCCACCCTCGCCCGGCTCCTCGCCTACGACTCCACGGCCGGCCGCCTCGGCCGCCCGGTGACCGTCGACGGCGACACCCTCGTCGTCGACGGCCGGCGCATCAAGGTCCTCGCCGAACGCGACCCGGCACAGCTGCCCTGGGCCGAGCTCGGCGTCGACGTGGCCCTGGAGTCCACCGGCCGCTTCACCTCGGCCAAGGCCGCCCGCGCGCACCTCGACGCGGGCGCGAGGAAGGTCCTCGTCAGCGCACCGTCGGACGGCGCCGACGTCACCCTCGCCTACGGCGTCAACACCGATGCGTACGATCCCGAGCTGCACACCATCGTCTCGAACGCCTCCTGCACGACCAACGCGCTCGCCCCGCTCGCCGCCGTCCTCGACGAACTCGCGGGTATCGAGCACGGCTTCATGACCACGGTGCACGCCTACACGCAGGAGCAGAACCTCCAGGACGGCCCGCACCGGGATGCGCGCCGCGCCCGCGCCGCCGGCATCAACATCGTGCCCACCACGACGGGCGCCGCCAAGGCGATCGGCCTGGTGCTGCCCGGCCTGGACGGCAAGCTGTCCGGCGACTCGATCCGCGTACCCGTTCCGGTGGGCTCGATCGTCGAGCTCAACACCACGGTCGCCCGCGACGTCACCCGGGACGACGTACTGGCGGCCTACCGTGCCGCTGCCGAGGGCCCGCTGGCCGGCGTCCTCGAGTACTCCGACGACCCGCTGGTGTCGTCCGACATCACCGGCAACCCGGCCTCCTCCATCTTCGACTCGGCCCTCACCCGCGTCGACGGCCGCCACATCAAGGTGGTCGCCTGGTACGACAACGAGTGGGGCTTCTCCAACCGGGTGATCGACACGCTGGAGCTCCTCGCGGCCGGCTGACCGGCGCCCGCCGCCCTCGCCTCGGCCGGGTGAGGGCGGCCGGGCACGTCCGGGTATGCGATACCTGTGATGCGGCTGTGACCCGGAACTGTGGCCTCCACCACGGCCTGCCCTCGCAGGCCCCTGATGAGCTGGCCCGATGCGCCCAGCCACCCCCCTCTTACTGACCCTGGCCGCGGCCCTCGCCCTCGCGGGGTGCGGACAGCCGTCCGGCTCGCCAGCACCCGAGGCCCACCCCACCTCGTCGAACGACCCGCGGTTCCTGCCGCTGGCCGCGTACGACCTGTCCGACGACGGACACACCGTCGGCACCGCCCGCTGGACGCTCGCCAAGCAGTGCATGGTCCGCCTCGGGTTCGAGGACCTGAAGGACCTCGACATCGACCCCCTGCCCGACTGGCCCCAACGCCCGGCGGGCACAGGTGTGTTCACGGCCGTCGCATTCGCCGACGACGACTTCCGCTACGGCATCCAGGACCCCCGTCAGGCCGCGCGCTACGGCTATCAGGCGGCCCGGGCCGAGTACGAGCGCCGCTACCCCGCGAAGAAGTGGTCCCTCTCCCAATACCTCGCGCTCACCGGCGAGTTCTTCGGAGACGATCCGAAGTCCGTCCACGGCCACCGCATCCCGCGCCGCGGCTGTCTCGGCGAGGCGGACCGTGCGATCTACGGCGGCAACCCGCAGGACCGCCGGGACCCGGTGCTGGAACTGGAGTCCAGGAGCCTTCAGCAGGGCATGAAGGACCCCGTCTGGAAGCAGGCGGACAAGGCGTGGGCGGCCTGCATGCGCAAAGCGGGATACCACTACGCCACACCCAGGGACGCCGAGATCGGCGAGGACCGTCAGCGCGCGGAGCTGGAGGCACGCATCTCCGTGCGGCCCCAACCCGGCGCACCCTCGGCCCTGGAGAAGCAGACGGCAACGGCCGACGCCCGCTGCAAGCAGCGGACCGGCTATGTACACGCCGTGCACGCCGTCGACGTACGCATCCAGGACCAGCTCATCGCCGAGAACCGGCCGAAGCTGGAGAAGCAGCGCCGCTGGAACCGCGACGCCGTCCGCAAGGCCCACGACATCCTCGACGGCCGGTCGTGACGACCGGCCCTGAAAGGCCGCCTCAGGGCTTGCGCGCCACCCCGCAGAACTGCGTCACGTCGACGATCTCGCCGACCTCGGGCTGCTGTGCGCGCCAGCGAGAGCACGACACCACGCCCGGCTCCAGCAGTTCCAGACCGTCGAAGAAGCGCAGCAACTGCTCGCGGCTGCGGAGTCTCATCGGCGCCGAGCCCTGCTCGTTCCAGCTGGCCACGGCCGCCGTCATGGCTTCCGTGTGGACCTCGGCCGTGGGATGGGCGAGCGCCAGATAGCTGCCGGACGGCAGGGCGGCGACGAGCCGGTCGACGATCTCGTACGCCTGCTCGTCGTCGCTCACGAACTGCATGATGCCCAGCAGCATGAGCGCCACCGGCTGGGTGAAGTTCAGCGTCCGGGCGGCGCCTTCGAGGATCGGGCCGGGTTCGTGGACGTCGCCGTCCAGATAGTCCGTGACGCCCTCGGGACTGCTGGTGAGCAGGGCCTGGGCGTGCACCAGGACCAGTGGGTCGTTGTCCACGTAGACGATCCGGGTCGCGGGGGCCAGCCGCTGGGCGACCTCGTGCGTGTTGTCAGCGGTGGGCAGGCCGGTGCCCAGGTCGAGGAACTGGCGGATGCCCGCCTCGCCGACCAGATGGCGCACCGCACGGCCCAGGAACGCCCGGTCGGCCCGGGCGGAGTCGACGATCTCCGGGAAGTACTCCAGGACTTGGTCGCCCATGGCGCGGTCGGGGGCGTAGTTGTCCTTGCCGCCCAGCCAGTAGTTCCACACCCGTGCCGAATGCGGGGTGGTCAGGTCCAGCCGCGCGAGCACGGCCTCACGGTCGGTGGCCGCTTCCTCGGTCATGACACGCTCCTCGTCCTGGACCGGCGGCCCCCTCGACCACCGCCCCGTCGCGCCTGCGGGCAAGCGACAACGTAGCGGGGTGTATCGGTTCAGGCCACCGATTCCCGGATCTCGACAGCCGCCGCTCAGCTCTCAGAAGTACCGTGCTTCCGTACGGCAGCCGGACGTCCCGTCCCACAGCCCGTCGTCGTCCCGGCCGCGCAGCCAGCGGTCGAAGAAGGCGGCGACGTAGGCCCGTTGGGCGGTGATCGCATGCCGCGGGGCGATGGTGCCGATGTTCTCCACGACGGTCTTGCGGGGCAGGCCGAGCCGCCGGGCGATCTGCGGGACGATCGCTTCGGCGTCGGTGTACGTGGCGTGTTGCGCGCCCCGCAGGCTCAGGCCCCGGTGCCGGCCGCGGCTGTTCCGCCACAGGGCCTGCCAGGACGGCACCGTGCCGAGGTCGTTGCCGTCCTTGCCGATCAGCAGGAAGGGGCGGTCGAGGCCGTCGGCGGCGACGGTGGAGAGGTTGCCGGGGGTGCCGTCGTCCTGGACGTATGCGAGCACACCGTCCAGGTTGGCCGCTGCGGCGAGGCGCGGGTCGTCGTGCATGGCCTGCAGGGCGGTGAAGCCGCCTGCCGACTGGCCGAACATGCCGATGCGGCCGAAGTCCAGCCTGCCGCACAGGACTTGGGGCAACGCCCCCGGCAGTGCGTCGAGGAGGAAGCGGGTGTCGGCCACGCGTACGGCCATGGTCTTCTTCAACAGGGCGGTGATGCGCTGCTGGTCCGGGTACGCCTTGTCGAACTCCGCGGGCAGAACCGAGTGTTCGACGCGGCCGTCGGGGAACTGGACGGCGGAGGCGTCATAGGTGTGATCGAGGGTCACCACGGCGTAGCCCCGGGAGGCGAGGTCGTCGCAGAGGGTGGTGCCCAGGGAGCGCGGGTCCCCGGCACCGGGGGAGTAGCAGACGACCGGGAACGGACCACCGGTTCGATCGGCCGGGGCGCCTTCGTGAGCGTGCGTGCGGGTGGCCGCCCAGTCGACCCGGCTGCTCGGCACATCGGTGAGGTTGTTGAGGGCCGCGAATCCGGTGGCCTCGCCGGGAAGCATCTGCGGTGCGACCGGACACCCGCGGACGGTCCGGGCCGGATAGCGGATGCTGATCATGAGTTCCCGGTACGGCTGCGACGCGACCCAGGGATCGGCACGCGAGGTATCGACGAGGCGCAGCGCGACCGTCCCCACGGGATACGGGCCGCTGGGCGCGGGCAACCTCAGCCGGACCGGCCCGGCCGCCCGCGGCTCGGCGGCCGCCGCTCGTGCCGGGACGGCGGACACCGCGAGTGCTGCAATGGCCGACTGCATGACGGCGCGACGGGTCTGCATGCCTGAACTCCCTTGCCTGTACGGGTGAAATGACCACGTACAGACTCATGGAGCGGCCCGGTTGCCGACCATCCGGCAGACCGGTCGATGCGCATGGGGGTTATCCCACAGGCCCTTCTCACATCTCGCGCGGGGCCTGGGTATGGGTGTGCCCGTGTCCGTGCTCCTGCTCCCCGGTGTCGGGTGAGCCGCCCATCATCCGCAGCATGGCCGGGCCGCCGGTGCGCCAGAACCGTACGAGCAGGGTCGCGGCCAGCAGCAGGAAGACGAGGTTGAGCCAGGTCGTGTAGTTCCAGGTGATCCCCTCCTCGGGGATCGTGGCATCGGCCTGGTCGGGGATCAGGCCGAGCCCGCCGAACACGAACTCGACGATGTATCCGGCGACGGCCATCGCGGTGAAGAAGGTGCCCAGGAGGAAGACGGCCGTCCGGGCGCCGTAGTACTTCCGGTAGATGTTCAGGATGGGGAGGATCAGCAGGTCGGCGTAGATGAAGGCGATCACCCCGCCGAAGCTGATGCCGCCCTTCCACAGCACCACGGCCAGCGGCACGTTGCCGATCGAGCAGACGAACGTGGCGATGGCCACCAGCGGTCCGACCAGCGGGCCGATCAGTTTGGCGGCGAGCGGATGGTCCGCCAGGAAGAACGTGCGCCAGAACTCGTCCGGCACCCAGGCCGCGATCGCCCCCGCGATCAGCAGCCCCGCCACCAGGTCCCGCAGGATCGCCGCCCACTCCATGACGAAGATGTGCGACACGGACGTGAAGCCGGCCCGGGAGAACAGGCGTCGAGCGAAGCCGCCCTCCGTCCGCACCGACATGTCCATGGCCGCGTGGCCCTCCATCGACCCCGCGATCCCGCGCTCGGCCTGCTCCCGCGCCCGGCGCAGCAGCCGCTCGCGCAGGAACAGGCGGAACAGCACGGCGAGTACGACGATCATGATCGGTCCGCCGACGAACTCGGCGGCCGTGAACTGCCAGCCCATGAGCAACGCGAGGATCACGCCGAGTTCCACGACCAGATTGGTGGAGGCGATCTCGAACGCCATCGCCGCCGTGAAGTTCGCGCCCTTGCGGAACAGCGAACGGGCCAGGGCCACGGCCGCGTACGAGCAGGACGACGAGGCCGCCCCCAGCCCGGCCGCCAGGGCGAGGGTGCGCGTCCGGTCGTCACCCAGCAGCCGCACGACCGTCGACCGGCGCACCACCGCCTGCACCACGGCCGACAAGGCGAAACCGAGGATCAGCGCCCAAGTGACCTCCCAGGTCATCGACCCGGCAATGGACAACGCGTGGCCGATCGCTTCCACAGGGCACCTGCTTCTCTTTTCGTCGGGTCCGGAATGACGTACCGCGGTATGCCGACATGTAACGGACGACGCTCGCCGCCATCATCGTCGGAAATGGCCCAGGTCGTACTGGTCGTGGACAACTCGGCCAGTACGGAAGGAGACAAGCGGGCTTCTTCGGCTGCCGACGGGCGCCTGACGGGCCGTACGCCCTTCGAGGGGCAGGTGAGTCACATGCCGTCCGTCGACGGCATCGACCCGTGCAGCCCCGGCAGCAGCCAGTCCTGGAACAAGGCGAGTACGGCGAGCACGAGGAAGGCGACACCCACGGCCCGCACGAGCAGCGGACCACGGGACCACAGTTTCTCGACGAAGATCACCACGGCCAGCCCGGCCATCGCCGCCACGTTCATCACGCCGAGCGGGATCAGGACGACCATCAGCCCCGCGCAGCAGCCGACGCAGTACGTGCCGTGATGGACGCCCACCCGAAGGTCTCGGGCCGGCCGGCGGAATCCGGAGTAGCGCACCAGGTGGCTCAGGGGGTCGCGGCAGTGCCGCAGACAGACGTACTTGAGGGGGCCGAGCTGATACAGGCCGGCAAGCAGGAACGCCACCGAGCCGATCCAGCGTCCGGCGGTCGGATGGTCGTCCACCAGGCGGCCGGTGAGGGCCAGGGCCGCGTAGGCGAGCAGTCCGAACGCGGTCCACACCAACAGATACCCGCCGACGAACTCGACGGTGCGCACGGCTCGCGTCCAGCCGGAGGACTGCCGGCCGATGCCCCTCACCCAGGTGATGGCCACCGGTGCCATGGACGGCAGCATCATGGCCGCCATCATCGTCACCCACAGCAGCAGGAACAGCGGCAGCGCCATCCCCATCGTGCCGGGCTCGACCCCCATGTCCCGGGCCTGCCCGATGGTCAGCGCCCAGGCGGGGATGGTGATCAGGACGACCAGAAGCCAGGCGACCGCCAGATCCCGCGTCGGCAGCAGGCCTCCGCCCGGTCCGGTCGGCGCGGGTGACCGGGCGGATGCGAGGGCGGAAGTGCGGATGTGAGGCATCGGCGTGCTCTTCTGCAGGCACTTCCAGGAGAGCACGCCGCCGTCGGAGGCGCCAGCGCCCGTCGTGCCGGCCCTTGCAGGTTCTACGGCACACGGCATAAGTTACCTGTCGGTAGTAAAGGTGAGTGCCCGAGGGAGCCGCCATGCCCGTACTCGACCGCCACGACGACGTCTACGTCCTCGACCTCGGCGACGGCGAGAACCGCTTCCACCCCGACTGGATCTCCGCCGTCGACGCCGCCCTGGACGAGGTGGAGAAGGCGGAGGGGCCCCGCGCGCTGGTGACCGCTGCCACGGGCAAGTTCTACTCCAACGGCCTCGACCTGGACTGGCTGTTCGCGCACACAGACCAGCACCAGGACTACGTCGTCTCCGTGCACGCGCTCTTCGCCCGGCTGCTGTCCCTGCCGGTGGTCACCGTGGCCGCGCTGCAGGGGCACACCTTCGCCGCCGGAGCCATGTTCTCCCTGGCCCACGACTTCCGTGTGATGCGCGCCGACCGTGGCTTCTGGTGCCTGCCCGAGGCCGACATCAACATCCCCTTCACGCCCGGCATGTCCGCCCTCATCCAGTCCCGCCTCGCGCCGCGGACCGCCCACGAGGCCATGGTCACCGCCCGCCGCTACGGCGGCCACGACGCCCTGGCCGCCGGCATCGTCGACCACGCCGTCGCCGAGGACGCCGTACGGACGACGGCCCTCGCCCTCGCCCAGCCCCTGACCGCCAAGGCGGGCGACACCCTCGCCACCATCAGGACCCGTATGTACGCACCAGCCCTCGCCGCCCTGCGCGACACGGCCAACCCCCTGGGCTGACCGCACGGGCTCAGCCGCCTCAGCCCGTGGGTGGAGGTCTCTCCATCGACCCGTGGGTGGTGGTGATCCACTGGGTGCGCGGAGCAGGCTTGAGGCATGGGTTCACTCCACTCGGCGCTCGTGGCTCTCACCGGTGTCTGCGTCCTGGTCTTCGTCGCGGCCTGGATCGTCGGCGCCGTCTACTTCGGCGTGAAGCGCCAGGCCGGCCTGCGCGGCTGGGTGCACGGGCTTCGGCGTGCGTTGCCTCGCCGGATTCTCCTGATCGCGGGCGCCCTTGCCTTGTCCACGCTGCTCCGTCACTCGCGGGATTTCTGGCGCCATCTCCAGTTCTGGCAGCCCGAACTCGCCCTCCTGGGCGCTCTGCTCGCCGTCGCCTCCACCGCGTTGCTGCTGTGGGCCCGATGGGTCCTGGGCACGATGTGGGCCGGCGTCCCGATGGTCCGGGACCACCACGAGCTGCGCACCGACGGGCCCTACCGGCTGGTCCGCCACCCCATCTACACCGGCCTCCTCGCCCTGATCCTGGGCTCCATGCTCGCGTGCGGCTTCGGAGTCTGGATCGCCTTGATGGTGGTCTCCATACCGTGGCTGCTGCGCCGCGTCCGGATCGAAGACGGCCTCATGGCCGGCCAGTTCGGCACTTCCTACGACGCCTACCGGGCGCGGGTCCCGGCGCTGATCCCTCACATGCGCCGATGACGGCTCTCGTCAGCGGATGTCGTGGTCGGGGTGGGCCCGGTCGTACGCGTGCCGTGCGTCGGCGATGACGGCACGATGTGCGAGGGACCAGTCGGCGAGCGCCTTGACCAAGTGGGTCAGGCCGGTCCCCGTCTCGGTCAGACGGTAGTCGACCTGGGCCGGGACACTCGGGTAGACGGTGCGCAGTACGAGGCCGTCGCGTTCGAGCCTGCGCACGGTGAGGGTGAGCATGCGCTGGGAGATGCCGTCGATGGCGCGCTGCAGTTCGCGGAACCGCCGCGGACCACCCGCGAGTTCGACGATCACGAGCACCGACCACTTGTCCCCGATGCGGTCCAGGACGTCGCGGATGCCGCAGTCGGGGTGGTCCTCGCGCCCGCAGGGCTCGAGGTCGGCAGGGGTCGTGGTTACCCCGGTGTGCGTGAGTGACATCGAACTGCCTTCTTGTGGGCGGTGGTTGTGCGGTCAAGGATCAAGCTTAGTTACGGATGAGAACCACGACGGAAGACTGTGACTGACATGATCTTGGTGACCGGAGCGAACGGGAACCTCGGCGCGGCCACTCTTGCGGCCCTGCGTGCTCGTGGTGTCCTCGCGAGCGGCGGCAGCCGCACGCCGGGCGCGGGGATGCGACGCCTCGACTTCGACGACCATGGGGGCCTCGACCTCGCCGGTGTGTCGACCCTGGTGCTGATCTCCGCCGGTTACGGCGAGGACGACCAGGTCGTCGGACGGCATGGGGCAGTGCTCGACGCCGCCGTCCGGGACGGCGTCCAGCACATCGTCTACACGAGCCTGACCGGGGCCGGCGACCACCTCGGTTTCGCCCTCGCGCACCGGGCGACCGAACGCCTTGTCCGGGCAAGCGGTCTGCCGTGGACCATCCTGCGCAACGGTCTCTACGCCGAACTCTTCGGCGGTCTGCTCATGTGGGCGGGCAACGGTGTGGAGACGGCGTTCGGGGACGGCGCCCTGGCCGCCGTCGCGCGAGAGGATCTCGCCGATGCCGCGGCGATCGTCGCGTCGGATCCGGCACCGCACAGCGGTCGCGTCTACGACCTGGTCGGCACGCCGGTCACGGCGGGGCAGGTGGCGGAACGGCTCGGGGTCCCGCACCGTGCCATCAGCCTGGGCGAATACCGGCGCAGACTCCTTGACGAGACACCGGGGCTGCTGCCGTTCCAGCCACCCATGCTCGCCTCGATAGCCACGGCCATCCGGCACGGCTTCCTGAACGGCACCACCCCCGACCTCACGGACCTCCTCGGCCGCCCGGCCCGCGACCCACTGACCACGGCCGCCGCAGCCACAACCGCCACAAGACCGGAAGCAAGCCTTTAGCGACAAGCGCCACTTTTGCTCAGCCCGTGGCCTTGCGGCGCGCGCGGTAGGCGGCGACGGTGGTCCGGCTTGCGCAGGCGTTCGAGCAGAAGCGCCGGGTGCGGTTGCGGGAGTCGTCGACGTAGAAGCGGCCGCAGGCAGCGGCACGGCAGCGGCCGATCGTCACCGCCGGGTCCCCGCAGACGACGTGCGCGAGAGCGGCGGCGCAGCTCCGCCCCAGCCAGCTCACGGCATCCTCGCCGTCCGGAGCGAAGTGCAGGTGCGCAGCGCCTTCCCCGTCGTGGTCGTCGACCCGGATCAGCGGTGGGTGCCGTTCCAACAGGGTGTTCACGGAGGCGATCGGCCCACCCTGGGAGGCGGCCTCCACGGCATCGCGCAGTCCGGGCAGGAAGGCAGCGAGGCGCCGGTCGTCCGGCTCCGCGATCCGGTGCTGGCGGAACATCTCCTGGCGCAGCCCGCTCGGAACGTCGCCGTTGACGATCTCGACCGCCAGCCGCGTCAGATTCCCGATGTAGTCGACGTAACGCACTTGACCACCTACCTCCCCTGCTTGAAGAGTAGGCACCATGACTACTGATGCCGCCTACATGATGGATCGTGGAGTCGCCGTCGCGCGAATGCTGCACCGCATGGGCCGGTGGGACGAGGCGCTCTCCGTGCTGCCCACCGACGCACGCGCGGAGCGGGCCGAGATCCTGGTGGACCGCCACTGGTGGCGGCTGGAGGGCGCCGCGGCGGCCGAAGAGGCGGTCGAGGCGCTCGTACCGTACGACCCGGTGCTCGCCGGATATCTCGATGCACAGGTGCGCTACGCCCGGTTGCTGTTCGACCTGAACCCACGCTCCGAAGATCTGCAACAGGCCCGGGAGGCCTTCACCGCCGCCACGGCCGACGCACGACTGGCCGGTTGGTCAACGTTCTGGCTCGGGGTGCTCACGGAGAACATCGACGACGATCCCGACGCGGCCGGACCGGCCTACCGACAGGCGCTGGCTCAGGCCCGGGAACGGGATGACGCGCTGCTCGAGTCGTACGCCACCCGCCACATCGGCGCCCAACTCCTGGAGCAGGATCCCGAGCAGGGCATCACGCTGCTGCGTCGCTCCTACTACCTGCGGGCATCCCTCGGTGCCCGTCCGCAGACCGCAGCGGCGGCCCTCACCCTCGCCGGCGAACTGCCCCCCGGAGCCGAGGCCGACCAGCTCCGCGAGACGGCCCGCCTGACCGCCCGCGAACTGAAACTGACCTGGCTGCTACGCGCGCTCTGATCCGGCTCCAACTCGTCACCGAGGGGCCGGAATCAGAGGGGCCGAACTCGCCGAACAGGAAGCCGCAAACCGGTGTTGAGGGATCGTACTTCTGCCCGGTCGGTGCCTCGGCAGGTCCGCGGCCACCGCCGGCGAAACAAACCCGTCGCCCGCGCATCCCTGCTCGCGTAAGGTGCGCGGATTGTCGTGACGAAGGGGCGGTTCAGGACGTGGGGCTCGGGGCGGCGACGCGGGAGCAGTTGGCGAGTGCGGCGCGGGACGCGCTCGGCGCCGGGCGGCGGCTGGAGGCCACCCAGCGGATCGCGGGCGGCAGCAAGAAGGGCGTGTACCGCCTGGTGATGGACGACGCAACGACGGCGATCGCCTACCTGTGGGACGACGCCGAGAACTACTGGCCGACGGCCGAGGGCGACGAGGACCTCACCGACCCGTTCTCACCCGGTCTCGGACTCGACCTGTTCGAGGCTGCGCACGCGCGGCTGGACGCGCTCGGCGTCCGCGTCCCGGCGATCCGACTGGTCGACCGCGACGGTGCCCACTGTCCTGCCGACCTGGCGATCGTCGAGGACGTCCCGGGCGAGAGCCTGGAGGAACTGCTCGCACGCGATCCCGGAGCGGCTGCCCCGGTCATGACCCGCCTGGGGGAGGCGTTGGAGGCGATGCGCCGTCATCGGGCTCCCGGCTACGGGAAGGTGGCCGTAATCGAAGCAGGCGGAACGTCACGCGGGACGTCGTGCGAGGGCGTCGTACTGGAGCGGGCCCTGCGGGACCTCGCCGAGGCGGCATCGCGAGACCCGCGGATCGCAGCAGCCCGCGAGCGACTGGAGGAGCGGCTGCTGGGCCTGGCGGCGGCGGTCCGGCCACGCTCGCAGTACGCGGTCGTACACGGCGAACTGGGCGCGGATCATGTGCTGGTGGACCCGGACGGAAACCCGGTGTTGATCGACATCGAGGGCACCATGTACTTCGATGTCGAGTGGGAGCACGTCTTTCTGCGGATCCGCCTGCACGACGCCTACGGGACGTTGACGGCCGACGGACTGGACGAGGACCGGCTCGCGCTCTACCTGCTGGCCCAGCGGCTCTCGCTGACGGCGGGACCGCTGCGGCTCCTCGACGGCGACTTCCCCGACCGGTCGTCCATGGCGGGCATCGCCGAGCACAACCTGAAACAGGCGCTGGAACTGATCCGCACCTGAACGCCCTTGGCATCCCGCCCCGTTCTGCCCGTCCTCCCGTCGGGTATGCCGCTCAATGGTCAGCGAGGAACTACAGGATCACCGCGCCGGTGCCAAGCGGCAGCGCCGCGGCCAACTGGTCGGATGGGGCGGCGCGTTCGTCATCGGCGCCGATCACCACCAGCGTCGGCGCCTGGATGCGGCCGAGCGGTCCATCGGCGTGGCGACGACCGAATCCAGTACGTGCAGCAGGGCGACCGGATCCGCGCCACCGGACCGGAGCCACTGCCCGGCCTGCTCCTCCGGCGTGCCCGGCTCGAACGAACCCGGCCCGGCGAACACCCGCCGCAGAAATGATTCCGCCCCGCCGAGGCCGAGCACCTGACGCAGCCCTTGGCCTGCGACCACCGCCCGACCCGGTGTCGCACCGCGCACCAGCATCCTCACCACCACGCGTGCCCCGAGTGAATATCCCCCGAGGTCGTAGTCGTCCAGCGCGAGATGGCCGAGGAGCCGAGGAGCGCGAGGCCGTCCTCGGCCAGTACGTCGGGCGGACGGCAGGCAGCGTCATCAGGCTTGGCGCTCTGCCCGTGCCCACGGAGATCCGGCATGATCACGCGGCGTCCGTGGGCCGCGAACGTCTCGGCATGGCCGTAGCGCAGCAACATCGTCGAGTCCCCGGCCCGGTTGTACGGCCGCTTGGTCAGGAGGCGGTGGCGGGGGCGTGGAAATAGTGGCCCTTGTCGAGGTCATCGAGGAGGCCGGGGCCGGTGGGCTGCCAGTTCAGCAGTTCGCGGGTCCGGGTGCTGGACGCCGGGACGTCGAGTGCCAGGAAGCCGCCCAGCCAGGCGAAGTGTTCCACCGCGGCCTCGGGGGCAACCGAGGACACCGGCACATCGAGGTGACGGCCGATCACCTCGGCGATGTCGCGGATCGGGACGCCTTCCTCCGCGACACCGTGCAGCACCGCGCCCGCGGGGGCCTTCTCGACTGCCAGGCGGAACAGCCGTGCGGCATCGAGACGGTGGACGGCCGGCCAGCGGTTGGCGCCGTCGCCGACATGGCCGGAGACCCCCTTTTCCCGGGCGATGGCGACCAGGGTCGCCATGAACCCGTTGTCTCCGTCGCCGTGGCAGGTCGGAGACAGCCGCACCACGGATGAGCGCACTCCGCGCGAGGCAAGCGCGAGCACCGCCGAGGCGGTGGCCGAACGTATGGACACCGGCGAGCCCTCGACCGCGGGCATGTCCCGCTCGGTCGACACCTGCCCCGGCTTGAGGCCGGCCAGCCCGGAGGCGAGGACAAAGGGACGGTCGGTGCCGGACAGCGCCTCGCCGAGGGTGTCGACGGCGCGGCGGTCCGCTTCGGCGGCGGCCTGGAAGTCGCCGGAGAAGGCCAGGTCGTGCTTGAAGGCGAGGTGGACCACCCCGTCCGACGCGGCGGCGGCGCCGGCCAGGACGTCGAGGTCGTCGACGGTGCCGCGGACCACGTCCGCCCCGGCGGCGGTGAGAGCGGCGGCAGAGGCGTCGGATCGGGCGAGCCCGACGACCTGATGCCCGGCGTCCAGGAGTTCGGGAACGAGGGCGGAGCCGATCCAGCCGGACGCGCCGGTTACGAAGATGCGCATGGGAGAGCCCCAAAACTGTCGATGTCAGTGACTGTCATCGACGCTAGCATGTGATGTCAGGGGCTGTCATCACGTAGGATCTGCTCATGGGTAGATGGGAGCCGAACGCGCGCGAACGCCTGGCGGAAGCGGCGTTGGAGCTCTACGGCGAGCGCGGCTACGAACAGACCACGGTGGCGGAGATCGCCAAACGGGCCGGCCTCACCGAGCGGACCTTCTTCCGGCACTACGCCGACAAGCGCGAGGTGCTGTTCGGCGGTTCCAGTGCGTTGCAGGAGCTGTTTGTGAACGCGGTCGCCGAGGCTCCGCAGTCCGCGCCCCCGATCGACGCGGTCGCGGCGGGCCTCGAAGCGGTCTCCGCCGTGTTCGTCGGCCGCCACGGACACTCCCGGCGGCGACACGCCGTCATCGTGGCGAACGCCGTACTCCAGGAGCGCGAGCTGATCAAGCTCGCCTCACTGGCGGCCGCCCTCGCCGATGCCCTGGGCCGACGCGGCGTGCCGGAGCCGGCCGCAAGCCTGACCGCCGAAGCGGGGGTCGCCGTCTTCAAGATCGGCTTCGAGCGCTGGGTAGAGGCGGCCGAGGAATGCGCGATGGCGCAGTTCATGCGGGAGTCACTGAAAGAGCTCAAGGCCGTGACCGCGGGCGGCTGAAGCCTGACGGTCTCGTCGGGTCAGGACAGACCGTTGATCTTGCTGCGCACCTGGTTCACGATGGTGGCCGGCAGCGTCGCGTAGCCCTCGAAGCTCAGGTCCTGCTGGCCCTGCACGCCGGCGATGTACGTCAGGAACGCCTTCGTTGCGGGCCACGTGGCCGGCTTGTTGCCCTTGTTGCAGACGATCTCGTACGTGACCATGTCGATCGGGTACGCGCCCGGGGTCTTGGTCGCGTAGTCGAGCTTGAGCACGAGGTCGTCACCGGTGCCGACGATCTTGGCCGTCGAGATCGCCTTGGAGGCCGTGAAAACACTGGCGTCGACGGGAGTCTTGGCGCCGGTGTCGATCGAGACCGTGGGAATGCCTCGGGCGATCGCGTACGACAGCTCGACATAGCCGATCGAACCCACCGTCTTCTTCACCTGATCGACGAGGCCCGAGGACTTCTTGGCCGACTGGCCGCCCTGGGCCTGCCACTCCTTGCTGTGCCCGTGCGGCCAGGAGCTCGGTGCGGCGGCGCTCAGGTAGGAGGTGAAGTTGTCCGTCGTGCCGGAGGAGTCGGAGCGGTGAGACGCCCGGATCGACGTCGACGGCAGCTTGGCGGCGGGGTTGAGTTTCGCGATCGCCGGATCGTTCCACTTCGTGATCCGGGAGTCGAAGACCTTGGCGAGCGTGGAGGCGTCCAGGATCAGTTTCCTGACTCCCGGCAGGTTGTAAGCGATGGCGATCGGGCCGCCGAGTGTCGGTAGGTGGACGGCCTGGCCGCCGTTGGAACAGACGCTCTTGGACTGGGTGAACTGGGCGGCGCTCAGTGCGGAGTCGGAACCCGCGAAGGCGGTTTTGCCCTGCAGGAAATCGGTCTGGCCGGCGCCGGAGCCGTTGCCCTCGTAGCTGATCCGAGTGCCGGGGCAGGCTCGCGTGAAGTTCTTGATCCAGAACTTCATCGCGAACTCCTGCGCAGTCGAGCCGGAAGCCGACACATGGGCCGCCTTGCCGCACTTGACGCCGCTGGCGGCCGTGGTGGTCGGCGCGGCGGTCCTGGACGATCCGCTGGACGTCCCGGAGCTGTCGCTGGAGCCGCAGGCCGTCAGGAGCAAGGCGCCGGAGACAACCGCCGAGCCGACCGCGAGCGTGCGCAGCCTGCTCTTCCGCTGAGGCTTCACTCTTCGGTGCTCCTTGCCTGTGGGCGGCCGGAATCGGCGCAGCGGAGGGGTTGATGACCGTGGGTCAGGTGGCGGTCACGGCCCGCACCTTCGAGGAACTATACGCACCAAAGCGGACATCTTCGGTAATGGTCTCCTCGGGCTGGAGCTGATTGCGGGGGCGGTGTCATGCCGCCGAGGTGCGGATCGGGTGGAGTGGCGACCGCCGGCTTCTGAATGTGGCGGCTCATGAATCCGTCCCGGCTCGAACTCTCGCGGCCACCGGGCCAACTGGCCTCCCGCGCTACACCATCCGGTGGCTTATGGCCGCCAGAGCGTTATTCATGTCTCCGATTTTCTGATCATTCCACTATCCGGCTCTTGGTACTGACCGGCCGTCACGAAGCCCCGAACCGAGTCGAGGAGAGTGGAGAAGATGACGAAATCGCCGCGATGGCGATCCGTTCTGACGCCAGCTGTCATGGCTGCCGCACTTGGCGCTGCCGCGCTGTCGAACGCGGGAACCGCCTACGCCCAGGACCTCACCACCCCGCACCCGCCGTCCCCGGCACCGCCCGCCTATCCGGAACATCCGGGGAAGCCTGCGTATCCGGAGCAGCCTGCCCATCCTCAGCAGCC
>NZ_JBSFJW010000006.1:413057-413927 GCF_053598255.1 Streptomyces sp. NPDC001157 | reverse complement strand
CCGGTGAAGGCCGCGTATCCGGATCATCCGGTGAAGCCTGGTTATCCGCAGCATCCGGTGAAGCCTGGCCATCCGGATCATCCGGTGAGGCCTGCCCATCCTCAGCAGCCGGTGAAGGCCGCGTATCCGGATCATCCGGTGAAGCCTGGTTATCCGCAGCATCCGGTGAAGCCTGGCCATCCGGATCATCCGGTGAGGCCTGCGTATCCGCAGCAGCCGGTGAAGGCCGCGTATCCGGATCATCCGGTGAAGCCTGGCCATCCGGATCATCCGGTGAAGCCTGCGTATCCGCAGCAGCCCGTGAAGCCCGCGTATCCGGCGCAACCTGTGAAGCCTGGCCATCCGCAGCATCCGGTGAAGCCTGCGTATCCGCAGCAGCCGGTCAAGCCTGCCTATCCGCAGCATCCAGTGAAGCCTGCATATCCGCAGCAGCCGATCAAGCCCGCGTTCCCGGTGAAGCCTGCGTATCCGGAAAAGCCGGTCAAGCCCGCGTCTCCGGAGCATCCGGTGAAGCCTGCGTTCCCGGAGCATCCGGTGAAGCCTGCGTTCCCGGAGAAGCCGGTGAAGCCTGCGTTCCCGGAGAAGCCGGTGAAGCCTGCCTTCCCGGAGCATCCGGTGAAGCCCGCGTTCCCGGAGAAGCCGGTGTCTCCGGAGCATCCGGTGAAGCCTGCGTTCCCGGAGAAGCCGGTGAAGCCTGCCTTCCCGGAGCATCCGGTGAAGCCCGCGTTCCCGGAGAAGCCCGCGACCCCGGAGAAGCCGGTCTCTCCGCAGCAGCCGGAGAAGCCTGCCTTCCCGGAGAAGCCCGCGTCTCCGGAGCATCCGGTCAAGCCTGCGTTCCCGGAGAAGCCCGCGACCCCGGAGAAGCCCGCG